>VGML01000077.1 GCA_016866415.1 Bacteroidota bacterium
TGTGAATTTTGAAGTTTTTCTATTTTATCCTCGCTAAAAAGTAAGGCTGTCCGTTCTAACCACTTTTCCATTTTTTAAAGACGCGCTTAAAATTATTGAATTGAATTTCTTTTAATTCCTGCAAAGTTATTTGTTTCGCCTTTGCAAATTCACTGTAAATAGTTTCAATACTCACATTTGAGTCATCCGTTTCAAAAAATAGTTTTTCCAATGGAACATGTGTAGAGGCCGCTAGTAATTTGGGGTTCCTTATAATCGCTTCACCAAAACTCACAAAAAGTCCTTGAGAGAGCACATCTTCAAGAATATTTGCTTTCGAAAAACCATGAAAAACCCATGGTTGGGTTGGTTTTAATTGCCTTTTAATAATTTTTAATTCATTCCAAGCTTTTACACAATGGATAATCACAGGAAGATTCAGTTTTTCTGAAAGTTCAATTTGTTTTTCGAAGACTTGGATTTGTGTTTTTAAATGTGGGCCTTTTAGCTTGTCTAATCCTATTTCACCTAAAGCGAGGCAATTAGGTAAATTCAACTGATTTAAAAAATTCTTTAATGGTTCTGGGCTATCAGCATCACAAGGATGAATCCCAAGAGAAAACCATTTATTCAACAATCCGATTTCACCTTGAAATATGGTAAGATTGTTCTCGTCGAAAGAATGACTATGAATATTAATAAGCGGTGAATTCATCTTATAAAAATAAGTGTAAATTAAAGCTGGTTCGTTTATTTGAATTTAAAAAGACAGGAAATCAACATTTTTTATTAAATTCGGCTTGAAAAATATAAATCCGCGAAATGGAAAACAATACTAAAACTGGACACCCAAAGGGGCTCTATTTATTGTTTGTCACAGAAATGTGGGAACGATTCAGTTACTATGGAATGCGAGCAATATTTACCCTTTTTATGGTAAACGCATTGTTATTTGATAAATCGCTTGCATCAACTATTTATGGTAATTATACTGGGTTAGTCTACCTGACTCCGCTCATTGGAGGATATGTAGCCGACAGGTATTGGGGAAACAGAAGGTCCATTTTTGTTGGAGGAGTAATGATGGCCATCGGTCAATTATTTATGTTTCTCGCAGGTTCTTTTTATACTGACGTGAATCTTGCTTCTACACTTATGTTTTCCGGGTTAGGGTTTCTGATTTTTGGAAATGGGTTTTTTAAACCAAATATATCCACTATGGTTGGTCAACTTTATGAAGAAGGGGACAAACGTGTAGATTCTGCTTTCACCATTTTTTATATGGGAATTAATCTAGGTGCTTTTATTGCACCATTAGTAACTGGTGGTCTTGGAGAGGTTTATGATGAAGAGGGTTTGATTGTGCCTGCCATGTTCAAGTGGGGATTCCTCGCAGCTTGTATCGGAATGGTAATTAGTACTATCGTTTTTGAATTATTAAAAAACAAGTATATCGTTACTCCAGATGGTAAGCCAATCGGTGCCAAACCAGATAAAATCCAAACTGAAAAAACTGAAAAAACACCAATAAACTTTGGAAAAATAATACAGTGGACGGCAATTTCAGCCATACTATTTGTTGCATTTAAAGGGTTTTTGGGGCTAGATTTGATTGGTGCATTTATCTACACATTATGCATTATTGCTCCCGCTTCTATAATTGTTGATAAAAGCCTTACGAAGGAAGAAAAGCAAAAAATTTGGGTGATTTTCATCGTTGCTTTTTTTGTTATTTTCTTTTGGTCTGCCTTCGAACAAGCTGGCGCTTCACTAACGTTCTTTGCTCAAGAGCAAACAGACAGACATTTATTTAACAAAGAAATTCCATCGTCTTATTTTCAAAGTATTAATGCAGTAGCAATTGTGATTTTTGCGCCATTGTTCGCTCTTTTGTGGACCAAGCTTGGTTCTGTAAATCGCGAGCCAAGTTCTCCTGTTAAACAAGCTCTTGGATTATTCCTTTTGGCTGTTGGATATTTAATTATTGCAATAGGTGTAAAAGACTTAGATCCGAGTGTTAAGGTGAGTATGTTTTGGCTTGTGACACTCTACACCGTGCATACTTTTGGAGAACTTTGTCTATCTCCGATTGGACTTTCAATGGTTGTTAAACTCGCTCCTGTACGATTTGCTTCATTGTTGATGGGTGTTTGGTTTTTGTCAACTGCAACTGCTAATAAATTTGCAGGGGATCTAAGCTCCCTATACCCTGAAGATGTAAAGTTGGAACGAACTATTGATATTAAACAATTCGAATTTAAACACCTTGATCCACTAGATGATTTTCCGCTAGGTTCTATTCCAATAAACAATTTAGATAGTAATTTCGTTAAAGAAAATGGTTCCTATTACCAAAGCCATTTCGCCACAGTAAAATTATTATCTGATAATTTTAAAGAGGAAAAAGAACCAGGTTTTATCGAAGCATTCAAAATAAAGCTTTTTGGAATTGAAGCCAAAGAGAAGAAAGACTCGCTTTTAAGTGTCTCTATTTCAGGTAAATTAAAGAAAGGTGTTTCTGACTATACGATGAAATTGATTGTTGGGTCCAAACCTAAATTTCACTTTGCGAAATTTACAAATGAAAAAGGAAATTTACTTTATGTCATGAAATATGAAAAAGGAAATAAAAAAGATGGAGATATTAAAAAATTGGAGGTTTGGAATCTTAAACCTATTAAACCAAGCTTTATAGGGGTTCAAATTAATAATCTCTATAATTTCTTTATGATTTTTGTTTTTATGGCAGGAACAGCATCGGTAATTCTTTTTCTGATTTCTAAAAGATTACTTACCATGATGAACGGTATAAAATAAATAATAAATAGCAATAACTGAAAACGGGCTCGTCCCGTTTTTTTTATAACCAAAACTTATGAAAACAAAACACCCAAAAGCCCTTCCTTTTTTATTCTTCTCAGAAATGTGGGAACGATTTGGATATTACCTGATGATTGGTATTTTCACGCTCTATCTCAAGGACGCTGAAAAAGGTTTTGCTTTAAGCGAACAAGAGGCCTCTGATCTTTATGGAACATTCATTGCATTGGTATTTCTAACTCCGTTTATTGGAGGACTGCTCGCTGATCGTGTTTTGGGTTATCGAAAAGCAATCACCATTGGTGGTATTTTAATGGGATTTGGCTACTGTTTGATGTCGATTCATAGCCTTAACGCGCTATACATTGCCATGACATTCATTATTGTTGGTAATGGCTTCTTTAAACCGAATATTTCGACATTACTTGGAAACGTATACAACTCCGAAGAATACAGACAACATAAAGATGCGGGCTATAATATCTTTTACATGGGGATAAACATCGGCGCATTTGTTTGTAATTTCTTCGGTGCCGCACTGTATAATATGTTCGGTTGGTATGCAGCGTTTTTGGCGGCAGGCGTAGGAATGTTCATAGGCATTATCATTTTTTGGATTGGCACAAAACATTACGCTCATGCTGATGTGATAAAACCAAGGTCAGAAAGCGACATGTCTCTTGTTCAGATTTTTGGGGTTATTTTAATTCCTTCTATCGTTTTTGGACTTATTCCACTTTTGTTTCCTAAACCTTTAGTTGGCTCTGTTTCTACTGACGCCTTTCTTTTTGGATGTATTCCTGTTCTCTTTTTTTATGGACGATTGCTCTATAAATCTCCAGAAACAGAAAAAAAACCAATTGCCGCGATGCTTGCTATTTTTGCAGTAGTCATTGCATTTTGGGCAGTATTCAAACAAAATGGATCCACGCTGAATACCTGGGCCAATAATTACACTGATCGCGAAGTTCCAGCTAATATTTTGGGTGTAACTAAATCATTGCAACTAGCAGAAAAAATTTCATACAAACAAGACTCCGTTGTGTCAATTGATAAACAATTCCGACCGATAAATTTGGACTCCGTTCCGCTCGCAAAAGAGGATAAAAAGGTTAAAACCGTTGATTACCCTGCTTATTTTAAAAATGTTAAGAAAGACAAACTGCCGAAAGAAGGGGAAGAAATTTATGCTTTCAACACGAATTTATTTCAATCCGTGAATCCGTTTTGGGTAATTGTATTAACACCTTTAGTAATCGGGTTTTTTGGCTTCTTGAACAGAAGAGGCAAAGAACCTTCAACGCCAACGAAAATCGCTTTTGGCCTCCTCATTTCTGCGTTGTCCTGTTTTGTTATGGTTGGAGCAGTTTACGCAAGCAACAATGGGATTGAAAAATCTTCAGCTTGGTGGTTTATCTCTTCTTATGCGGTTATAACAATAGGCGAGCTATTTTTAAGTCCTATGGGATTATCGCTAGTATCTAAACTCAGTCCTCAAAGACTAACGTCCTTAATGATGGGCGGTTGGTTTTTAGCAACATCCATCGGAAATAAACTTTCGGGTGTATTAAGTTCATTGTGGGATGGATATGATGACAAGTCGAATTTCTTTTATGTGAATGCAATGTTATTAGGATTCGCTGCATTGCTCATGTTTGGAATTCTTAGGTGGCTAAACCAAATTTTTGAAGAATATAAATAAACATTTAGTATATGCCTATTTGGTTTAAAAAAGTTAAAGAGCCCTACGGCTGGATGGGAAATATGGCTCCATATCCAATTACATATAGTGGGGTTGTTTGGCGAACGAGTGAAGCCCTGTTTCAGTCGCTGAGGTATGCCGATCCGACGATAATAGAGCAAATCCGCCAAGAACGAAGTCCGATGGGCGCTAAATTTGTTGCAAAGAGTGGGGTCAACATTGTCCACAGAGTAATTGAACCGATGTCGCCACGAGATGTTACTAATATGGAAATGTGTGTATTACTTAAATTTCAGCAGCATGATGATATAGCCATGTTATTAAAGGCCACTACTCCCCATCAAATTTATGAAAACGCGACTGGAAGGAAAAAAGTAAATGATTTGTTTTGGGGCGCACATCAAGATCCAAATAATCCCGATTTTCCGATCCAAGGACAAAATACAATGGGTGAAATTTTAATGCGGGTTAGGTCGATTATTTAGGCCCCCTTAAAAGTAATACGCCCGCATTTCTCATTAACATTCAGCTGAACTTGCTTTCCAAAAATCAGAGCTCTATTGTCATCGATGTGACCAGCAGGAAAATCGAAACAAATCGGAATCTTCCTAAAACTAAAATGTTGTAAAACGATTTCTTCAACATACATTCCAAAAGGAATCGTGGTGTCTTCCATATCCGTCATACCTCCAATAATTAATCCTTTAATTTTATCCAATGCGCCGCATTTTTTTAAAGTAAAGAACATGCGATCCAAATGGTAATAGTGTTCAGCCAAATCCTCTAAAAACAAAATGGTATCTTCGAAATCAAAGGCATCATCTGTGCCGATTAAACTATAAACGATGCTGAGGTTTCCTCCCATTAATTTTCCAATAACCGTCCCTTGTTTGTTGTTGGTATTGCTCGGACTCTCAATTTGGTAAGATTTTCCTGTCAATGCGGCCAATAAGGTTTCAAACGTTTCTATTGAGTTCTTCTCGAAATTCAAGGACATCGTGCCGTGAATGGATTGTACACCTAAATTATATAGCCGATGATGAAAAACGGTAATATCACTGAAACCAATCAACCATTTTGGCTCTCGTAACATATTCGCCCATCGAATGCCGTCTAATATACGGACACAACCGTAACCGCCTCTTGCACAAATTATTGCTTTTACCTCAGGATGATCGATTCCGTATTGCAAGTCAGCCATTCGTTCTTCATCCGTTCCTGAAAAGTAGTTGTGCTGACCAAAACAATGTTTGCTAATTTCAACACGAAAACCTTGTTTCATGAAAAAATCACGGGTGTAAAAAACGGGTCCTTCTTCTATTGCTTTCGCTGGCGCAGTGATGTAAATTAAATCTTCTTTTTTAAGCGGCTTTGGTGCAATCATTTTTTACTCCGTTGAACGATTATTTCTGCGATTAAAAAGTCAAATTGCGTTGTCAACTTAATGTTTTCCTCATTGCTTTCCACGAGGTGGACTTCGTAACCAATTTCTTCTACAAGACAAGCATCATCTGTTACATGCTCATGATATGTCTGTTCATAGGCCATTCTCAAAACTTCGGCTTGAAAACATTGTGGGGTATGCACCAAACGGTAATTTGACCGATCAACAGCATTGGTTGAGGTTTCATGTTTTTGCCGAAGTGATTCCTTTAGTTTTAGCACTGGAACAACAGCTTCATATTCATTCAAGGCAGAGAAACAGCGATCCAATGTTTCAAAACTAACAAATGGTCGAACACCATCATGCACGGCAATGTAAGAACCTGAACATCGTTTTAAAGCATTTTGAATCGAATGATACCGCTCTTCCCCACCGTTTACTACAATGTGGGGAACACGACAATAATATTTGTCAATAACGGTTTCCCAATACCCACGCCATTCATTCGGTAAGGTTAGAATGATTTCAATGTTTGGGTCGTATTTATAAAAAAGTTCAAGTGTATGAACCAAAACAGGCTTCCCTCCAAGCACTAAAAACTGTTTTGGCAAATCGCTTCCCATGCGTTTACCTTGTCCACCGGCAGTAATTATTACAGATTTTTGCATCTAAATTCAAAAATACGAATTACATCATCATAATTTTTTGTTTTTGAAAAATGTTTGCAAAACCCCACCTAAATTAATCTAAATTTGCCGCATGTTAATTGGACAAGATTTCGACAAAATTGAAATTGAACTTTTTGGGTTGATTATTCAAGAACCGAATGGCGTAATTTCTGATTTAATTATGTCTGTTGTTAGTTGTATTTTGGGGATTTTATTGATTCAGAAATATAAAAAAACAGAGTTCGAGAAATGGTGGATTGCCTTTTTTGTTCTATACGGAATCAGTGCTTTTCTTGGGGCTTTCGGTCATGGATTCTATCATTATTTTGGTGCATTGGGAAAAGTTCCCAATTGGATAACAGGAATACCTATCATCTATTTCATTGAATCGGCGATGATTTCCTTGATTTCAGACCTAACGAGAAAAAAAATATTCAAGCGTTTGGCAATTTGGAAAATGGTACTGGTTTATCTAATTTTTACTTTGATTTATTTAACAATACCTATTCATAACAATCCAAAAATCCCATTTTTACCAATTGCTTTTAATACCATTTTGGGAGTTACGCTGAGCGCGGGTGTTTTGGGTTATCAATTTTACAAGAAAGAAAGCGCATTCAAACAAATTGTTTTCGGAGTAATCGTTATGGTTCCGAGTGCTTTCGTTTTTTTGATGAAAATCAACCCAGCTCAATGGTTTGATAAGAACGACTTGTCCCATTTGTTATTAACGGCGGGAATTATTTTCTTTTATCTAGGGATTGTTAAAGTGAAAAAATCGGGATTTTTAAATCAGCAGATTACCACTTGACGGATATTTTTCCCATCGATTGACCTTCCTCCAATAATTGATGTGCCTTCGCAATTTCTGTATAATTAAAACAACCACCCGAAATTACTTTTAATTCGCCTTTGTGATAAAGTTCAACAACTTCCTTCAAGCAATTTTGAATAACATAAGGGCGATTATCCGCGATTTTCAACATATTCACACCAAGAATATTCTTGGAAAGCATCATTAATTTTACGGGGATGAAAACACCCATTTTTCGTAGAAAATTCAAAGTGGATAATATCCCAAATTTCCCTCCGACCATTTCCGAGCCTCCAAAGAGAAACAATCTGCCTCCCGACCCAAGAAGCGCAAGGTCTTTTTTCATGGTTGATCCAGCTACAGGATTAAAACTTGCATCAAGGCGATCTCCTTTTAAAATTCGTTTTATCTCCTCGACATATTCCGATTTATTGTAGTTCAAGGCATAATCTGCTCCGAGCCCTAGAACAGCATCTATTTTTTTATCGCTTCCCACTTTAGCTATTACGGTTGAGCCTTTTCGTTTGCATAATTGTATGAGAATGCTTCCAACTCCTCCTGCTGCTGCATGAATTAACACGTTGTCTCCCTTTTGAATAGGCGCTAAAACATCGGACATGTAATAAGCGGTAACAGCCTGAGTACACAATGCCAATGCCATTTCAAATGGGATATCTCCAATTTCAGCGACAGCAATTTGCCTTGTAATTACATGTTTTGCATATCCACCAAATCGACAGAAGGCCAATACACGCTTCCCAATTAAATTGGAATCAACGTTCGAACCAACATTAATGATTTTTCCAACAACTTCATAACCAATAACACAGGGAAATGGTGGTGCTTCTCGATAAAGACCATTTCGAGCCATTACATCGGCATAATTTAATCCAAATGCTTCACTCTCAATTAATACTTCATCATTTTCTAACGAGCGCAATGTCGTTTTTCTGAGTTCAAAGGCATTTTCAGGTTTTCCTTTTTTGTGAAGGAAGATGGCTTCAGTTTGAAACATAATTTAAAATCGAGCTGTAATTCCACCCATCACTTGAATTGGTTGAACAGGATAATTGTACCAACGGTAGTAGCGCTGACTTGCTAAATTGTTTACTTGTAAGAAAGCTGAAATTCGTTTGTTATATCGGTATTCCAAACCAAGATTGATGTCAGCGATAAATCCTAGATTTTGATAATATTGATTATTTTCTTCAAAGACATTTTTCCCGGGCGCATAAACTAACGCTTTTCTACCTGCCTCAAGATTAGCCTCAAGATTTACTAAGAACTTATCATATAAATTGTAGGAGCCTCTCAATAAAAACTGAAAATTCGGAAGGTTCCATGCGAATGCTTGATTTTTCGTTTCGTAAGAGAAATAGCGCGCGATTGCATCAATTTTGATTTTTTCATTCAACTGATACGCAAGACTACCTTCAACTTTCGTGAGATTCATCGTATCGTAAACAACGCCAAATTTATTGCCAACCGAGTATAAAGTGTCAGTCACAAAAAGAGCTTTGTTCATCACTTTTGCGAAACTTGCATTGATGTTAAAACTTATTTTTTTGGTAATGGTTCCTTTGAAACCTACGAAAATGTCAAACGGGGTGTTTTCATTTGCTAATTTGGTATTTACCAAC
>VGML01000078.1 GCA_016866415.1 Bacteroidota bacterium
GAACGTGTTGTTGCTCCAATTAAGGTGAATGGATTTAAATCAATTTGAATACTTCTGGCATTAGGTCCAGTATCAATCAAAATATCAATGACATAATCTTCCATTGCCGAGTACAAATATTCCTCCACAACAGGGCTCAATCGATGAATCTCATCAATAAACAACACGTCACCATCTCCAAGATTGGTAAGTAATCCTGCCAAATCACCAGGTTTATCTAATACTGGGCCGCTTGTTACTTTAAAATCTACACCTAATTCGTTTGCGATGATGTTCGCTAATGTGGTTTTTCCAAGACCTGGAGGACCATGTAAAAGCACGTGATCCAAGGGTTCTTTACGAAATTTAGCCGCTTGGACGAAAACATACAAGTTTTGCACCACAGGGTCTTGACCGGAAAAATCTGATAAATACTTCGGACGCAAGACTTTATCGTAATCCTGTTCACCGCCATTTTTGGCTTCTTCTCGATAGTCAAATGAATCGTCCAAAGTTAATTGCTGATAATTCAAACAAAAATAACAAGACTTTAGTTTAAAAGCATTTATTTAGTAACAATTGAATTCAAAAAGCATCTTTTTTTGTTTTTTCACGTTTTATAAGTTAATTTTGTTAAGAACTAAAAATTATACAATGCGTAAAGGTTTTCTATTTATTCAATTAATTGCTTTGTTTTTTGTGATTAGCTCATGCATTCAACACGAAATTATTCCAGCTCCTACAAGCACTGTTGATTTGAATTGTAATTTTGTTGGATACGTTAACGGCACTCAAACAGAGCTGACTCAGAACGTTCTTGGATACAATGCAAAACCGGAAAATATAAAATACATTTATGCAGCTCCGCTTCTTTCCCGAATGATTTACACCTCTGAAATCAAGTCGACTTATCAATCACAATCTTTTAAAATATCATTCGGTGCACATTTGTGGGATGCGACAGTTGCAACTGAGCCAACTTTAACCATGTTTAATGACTTCCATTCTACAAATTCTGGAATTGCACTTCCATTCAAAGATTTTGCAACAATGGTAAATGCGACTCCTGCAGTTAATGGAATTCAAGTGGAATATACAGATAACAATGGAGTACTCTGGAAATCGAAAGAGACTGATCCGGGTCAAACAGCTACATTTACAATTCTAAATCAAGATTCAGATAATACAGGTGATTATTCAATTTTTGAATGTACCTTTTCTTGTTTAGTTTGGACCTATGATGTTCAGTTAGAAGAAGATGTTTCAATTCAGATTAATAATGCAAAATTCAGGGGCTGGTTCAAAAGATAGTCTTTGTTTTTTAACTAGATGAGTGAATCTCTTAAAATAGCGATAATCGGAGATTACAATTTTACGTATAACTCCCATCACGCGACTAATCTTTCGCTCGACCATGCGAGTGATTTCTTGGAACTTGAAATAAATTACTATTGGATTAAAATTAACGAGGCCATTCAGTACAAGCCTATATATTTTGATCAATTTGACGGAATTTGGATAGCTCCTGGACCCTATCAAAATCCGTTTTATTTAAATGGTATTTTTAAATTATTATTGGAACACAAATCGCCTGTTTTATTAACGGGTGAAGCATTTAAAACGTTCATCGAATTTTTAATTGCAATTAATCAACTAAATCCGTATTCAGAAAAATTAATTTCTGAAAATTTAATTGCAGGTAATAGCTTTGAACGCGTTACAATAAATCCTTTATCAAGCACCTTTGAGAAGTTATATGACAATTTCAGCAACATTGAATTAACCTCATCACGATTTAGTCTGTATCCTCAGTTAATCGAACAACTTAAAAGTAAATTCATTGATATTGAAGCGAATAATCAGTTTGATGATCCTGAAATTGTGAGTCTTATTAATCACGATTTTTTCGTCGCTTGCGCCTTCTGCCCTCAAATTTCATCAACACGAGATATTCCTCATCCGATCATTTACACATTTCTAAAAGCAGCAGAGGAAATTCGAGTCTCAAACACTTAGAAGCGAACTAGTCTCTGTATAATAAAGGAACAATTTTATTGGCTTGTCAAACATTTTAATTAACGCGTCGTGATAACCCATAAGCTGTGGTTGGTGTCGATCACTTTTTTTACCCGTTTTGAAATCAAAAACAATAAGTTCATCCTTTTTAATTAAAATTTTATCAGGTCGTTTATCTGTCGAATTTGGGATTAATATCAACTGCTCATTTATAATTTCTTCAACACCTTCAAATAAAAATTCTGATTGATTAAAAAATTCATTTGCCTTTTCCATCAATTCTACTTGAAATTCTGGATCAATTTCCCCATTTCGAATTAATTCGGCTAAATTCGTTTCAATCGTCGATTTTGAATCACATCGAGCCATTAACGCGTGAAAATAATTCCCGAATCGTTGTTCCTTTATTATCAACTCCTTGTCTGTATCTGATATTTTTCGAAAAACGACGTCAGGATACCAGAGTCGCTGATTGAGTTCTTGCGGAATATAAAACTCTTCCAGCTGCGATTTCTCCTCACGTTGAATTTTCTGTTCTGTTCCAAGTTGAAGGAGTAATTCACCGTTTTCTGTCATTTCACACGGAAAATTTCGCTCGATTCGCTCATGTATTAATGCCCCTAAATTATCTTTTTTGAAATAATTAAAGGCGTACAAACGTTGAACGGGTCTTGTTAATGCCACATAACACAAATTCAATTTATCCAAAAAAGTCAAACTAAGTTCTCTTTCCGTAAAATTGGCAATTTCAACTAACGAACTATTTTTACTTAAATTTCCATATAGAATTTTATCCCTTGCTTCTATCAAAAACTTGGCTTGAGTGTGAATCTTGATACTTAAATCTAATTTTGGCAGAATGACTACAGGAAACTCCAATCCTTTCGATTTGTGGATAGTCATAATCTTTACAGCGCTATCCGTTTCAGGCATTTGCAGCGCAATATTTTTTTTGTTCTCACTAAAATAATCAAGAAAAAACTTGATATCCGACTGTTTATTTGATTGATAATCAAAAACCACATCTACGAAATGATGTAAATACGGATCCTTGGTTTCTTCCCATTTCATCATGTTAAAAAACTTCAGAACTAAATCGTATAAACTTTCATAGGTTGAGAAAAATTGTTCAGAAGAACCAAAAAATTCGACTAAAAATTTCTCGTCATTAAAGAATCTTTTTGAATTACCATTTGGATAAACCTTGGTTTCAAAATAAGTCAAATATTTATCTGTTGTTTCACCTGAAAGTCTCAAAAACAACTCAGCAAATCGCTTTGTTTCTGTTTCGTTTGTTGGTCGTTCACGTCGTTTTAAGTAAGAAAGTATTAGTTGGATTTTTGCATCATATGCAATTAATAAGGAATCTTGTGAAACAACAGGGATCTTATACTCAGTTAATTTATTTGCAATTCCATTTCCGAGCACATTTGTTGGTGTTAGAACGCAAATGTCACCCATTTTAAAACCATCTGAAACACATTGTTCTATGCACTCAATAATTGGTATTACAAGCACCTCCAAGTCAGGGTCAGATTGCATTGAAATTATTTGAACGAAACCATCAAGGTTTGAAACAACATTTTGTTCAATTGAATCATAAAAATCAATATGGTTTGCATGAAGTTGTTCTTTCAAAAGTTCAAAAAGATCGTTATTGAACTCAACAATTTCTTTGGCAGAACGATAATTATTCTCAAGATTTTCTTTTAAACCTTGTTCATTGAAAAAGTTAGATACCCGTTCAATTTTAGCATCTTTTTCGGGATTGTAAATCTTAGGCAATGAAACAAATTGTTCAGCCAAACCATTGTTAAAACGGTAAATGGATTGCTTAGCATCACCAACAATTAAATTTCTTCTTGCATTGCCAAGCGACTCATGAACTAAAGGAATTAGATTTAACCATTGTAACCGTGATGTATCCTGAAACTCGTCTAATAGGAAATGTTCTAAATGTGTTCCGAGTCGTTCGTAAATATATGGCGCATCTTCTTCTCCTACTAGGCTGCTAATCAATTTGTTAAATTCTGAAATTCGGATGATTTGTTCGTTTTCTTTCGTTTCCGTCAATGATTTGGCAATAAACTGAAGTAAGGCCATGTTAAAAAAGTTCGATCGAAATTTTATTAGCAATTGATGCCTAGAATAGGCAAGTAGAAATGAATTGTTTAAGGCCAGTATTCGATTGGCAAGTGCTTCAGAAAATTGCTTATTTCCCGAACGATCGCGAGCATTATTCAGAATCGTATCCGTAAATAAACCTCCTGTTTTTTTAGCCGCCGGGAAACTTTCTAATTGGCTTAAACTCTCAAATGAATTAACAGCGGTTGCTGCACCTGGGGTATTATTAGGAGTCAACCCCAACGAAATGGCAAAATTTCCAAAATCGTTTGCCTCTGAAATGAAATCCGATTCAAGCTGCCTGATTTCAGCCCTTAATAGATTGAAATCATTATCCGTCAATGACATTGCCAACAGCTTTTCAACGATATCCTGATACCTTTCTGAGGATAAGACACTGGCAAATTCAACTAGTTGCTGCTTGAAATTCCAACTTTGACCATCTTCTAAATTTGTTCTAGCATAAAGCGTCATCAAGTTGGTCAAATCCTCATTGTTTGCTTGGCCTAATTTGCTCATGAGCAGATCAACGACATCTTCAATGATTTGACTCTCGTTGAGAACCACTTCAAATTCTCCCGGTAAATCCAAATCCTTACTAAATGAGCGAATCAAGCGCAAATTAAATTTATCAATAGTTGATACATGGAAATCCTCATAACCATGAAGAATTTGTCCCAATGCCTTTTTCGCTCGTTTTTGTATATCAGTTTGTTTAACGCCTATATTTTTGACTAATCCACTCAACATATTTGAAATTTTAACATTGGTCCCATTGTAATCAACAATTCCTTCCAAGGTTGTGATGATTCTGTTTTTCATTTCCAAGGACGCTTTATTGGTAAAAGTCATCGCCACAATCGACTTGTATTTGGGAATGGAGTAATCTTCACCTAACAGAATGGTTAAATATTCCAAGACAAGTTGATGTGTCTTACCACTTCCTGCTGAGGCATTTAATATTTTTAACGGTTTTTTCATTTGCGCTTTATTCGATTTTCTTGTAAATTCGTAAGCATATTACATATCTTATTAAAGATACGTACAAAAAGCAATTTATAACATGACAAAATTCTTTTTTTACTTTTTGTTCTTGATGATCATACTGATTTCATGCAAAAAGAAGGAGCCGCAGCCACAGACCGTCGATAATTATTTGAATATCACGGTTCAACCTACCTATAAGAATAATGGCGCCGAAAACGCTTTGTTAGACTCAATTTACACGACACCAGAAGGCTACAAAGTTAAATTTACAGACGTTAAATTTTACGTTACCAAACTAAAAAATGGTAATTCAAACCTATTGGAATCCTCTTTTTTTGATTTCAGAGAAACTGGGTTGTTATTGGCAAGGGTTAAAGGAGATTACTCACAATTTTTGAGTTTACAAGGATACATAGGAGTTGATTCTGTTTTAAATCATTCAGATCCATCTGCTTTTCCTAATGACAGCCCTTTGAATATTTCTAATGCTGGACCGATGCATTGGGGTTGGAACCCTGGGTATATTTTTATCAATTTAGAGGGAAAAGTGGACACTATTCCTGATGGAGTGAACAATTTGGATCACAGTTTTAGTTTCCATATTGGAACTGACGCATATCGCAGAAATCTAAATTTTTCAAATGTAACCTGGCAAACAGTTTCAGCAACTGAAAAAGTTTTCCCATTAAAATTAGATTTGTGGAAGTTTTTGCATAATCCAATTAGTCCCATTGATTTGAAAACACAGTTTTTAACTCACACCGCTTCTGGACAGCAAGCTCTTACCTTAAAAGTAACTTCCAATTTTGAACAAGCTTTAACAGCCTATTAATGAAAAAATCAGTTTTCATTTTAATTATTCTTGCCTTAGTTTCTTGTCGCAAAGAAAAAGTTGGTTTTAAACCTACGCCATACAACTTAATTAAGCCCTCTCATTTTCCAAATATGATTATACCTAATGACAATCCCCTTACGGAAGAGGGTGTGGCTTTAGGTCGTTTTTTATTTTATGAAAAAAGACTCAGTGGTGACAATACGATGAGCTGTGCAACTTGTCACATGCCACAAAATGGTTTTTCAGATCAAAATCAATTTTCAGTTGGAATTGATGGAATAGCAGGAACAAGACAATCAATGGCCTTAGTCAATTTAGGCTGGGAAAACTTTTTCTTTTGGGATGGTAGAGCTTCTTCTTTGGAGGAACAAATTTTAGAACCTGTTCCTAATCCCATCGAAATGCACCAAAGCTGGAAAGATGCTGTTGCGAAGCTCAATACAGATGTCAAATACAGAAATCGATTCTTTAGAGCATTCAACGAAGAAGGAATCGATTCAATCAAGGTCTCTAAAGCAATTGCCCAATTCCTTAGAACGCTAATCAGCGCCGAATCGAAATATGATGTCATGTATAAGTACGAAAACAGTATGACATTGAATGCATCTGAACAATCCATACTCGGCACCATAGATCCTGAAGAATGGGCGGGATACGATCTTTTTAAAAGTTTAAATGGTGCTGACTGCTTTCATTGTCATAATGGCCCGTTGATGCAAGTGATAAAATTTAGCAACAATGGATTAATGCCAAATTCAATAAACGATTTGGGGAGAGCGCATGTAACTAATAACCCGGAAGACAATTATAAGTTTAAAGTTCCAACCTTGAGAAATATTGCACTTACTGCTCCTTACATGCACGATGGAAGATTTGCAACGTTAGATGAGGTAATCGAACATTATTCATCAGGAATCCACATGAGCCCTACCATAGACCCACTCATCGAATTTGGCAGTCAGGGAGGTGTTCAATTGGATGCGCAAGAGAAGTATTTATTGAAAAAGTTTCTGCTAACTTTAACTGACAACAATTTTATAAATAATCCAAACTTTAAAGACCCGAATTAAAATGAGCGGATTCAAATTAACCACAGAAGAAAAAGCTTTAAAAATAAACCTTACCCAAGATATTTACGGTTGTTTTGCAGAAATAGGTGCGGGACAAGAAGTTGCCGCAAATTTTTTTAAGGCCGGTGGAAGTTCAGGGACGATTGCCTTCACCCAATCTGCTTACGATATGAAGGTGTCCGATTCGTTATATGGCGCTGCTTCACGTTATGTTTGCGAAGAACGCTTAATAACGATGCTTGAAAAAGAATATGACCACATAGCAGAAACTCTCCCGAAAAAACACAAAGAATCTCGGTTTTTTGCTTTTTGTAATACGGTTGAATCATTGAATTACCACAAAACAAACCAAGGTCAAGGATGGGTTGGAATTCGCTTTCAGCTTCACCTAAACGGACCTACCAATGACATAATTCTGCATATTAAAATGCACGACAATAGTCATAAAGGTCAACAAGATGCATTGGGAATTCTCGGTGTAAATCTTATTCACGCTGGTTTTTTTCATACGGACAACCTGGATGAGTTTTTAGATGCATTAGTACACCGTTTGCCCCGCGACAGGATGGAAATTGACATGCTTCGCGTTTCCGGACCGGATTTTGAAAATGTGGATAATCGTATTATTGCTCTGAATCTGGTAAAACGTGGAATTACAGACGCGACCATGTTTGATTTGGCCAAAAATGTGTTGCAACCCGCAACAGCGTTATACAAAAAGAATATCCTTTTAATGCGTGGACGTTTCAGACCGGTTACCAAAGTTCATATCGACATGATCGAAAAAGGCAGGGTTGAATTTTTAAAGGAAAAACGAGTTAAGGATGGTCAATTAGAAGTTGTTTTTGAATTGACCTTGAAGGATTTAACCGCCGATGGTAAAATTTCTGACAAAGATTTCGTTGATCGTGCTGAACTACTGGGATCTTTAGGATATACTGTAATGATTTCCAATTATTTGAAACACTACAAAATGGTCGAATACTTGTCAGCCATAGGTAAGGGGAATTTAATCGGAGTGATTTTAGGTGTCTATAACCTCAACACCATTTTTGATGAACGATACTACGATAATCTGCCTGGAGGACTTTTGGAAGCATTTGGTCGCGGTTTTGGGCATAATGTGAAGCTCTTTGTTTATCCTGCGATAAATGTTGAAGATGGCTCTATATATGACTTGAATAACATACAAATCCCAAAAAACTTAAATGGTCTTCTGCAATATATGAAAGACAACGATAAAATATGCGCAATTAAAAGATACGACCAACATTTACTTCATATAATGTCCGATGATGTGTTAAGTAAAATCAAAGCTGGAGCGAGTAGTTGGGAAGAAGACGTTCCTTATGAGGTTGCTCAGGCAATCAAATTTTTCGAGCTTTTCGGTTATCAAAACAAAGTCTTGAGTAACTAAGTTATGCCCCATATCAAGAATGCGTTGATTCGCTATCGCATCATCGATCGGATGTTGCGAAACAAGTATAAACCTTATCCGAGTAAACAACAACTAAGGGAAGCTTGTGAGGATGAACTATTCGGTTCGCAAGGGGCAAACATTTGCGATTCTACAATAGAAAAAGACATGTTTGCTATGAAAATGGAGCATGATGCACCAATCAAATTCAGCAAACGTAATGGGGGATATTACTATGAAGACCCAAATTTTAGCATCAACGACATTCCTCTGTCGGAGGATGAACTTAGTTCGATTCGATTTGCTGTAAACACCTTACAACAATTTAGAGAAGTTCCTTTCTTTCAACAATTCGGAAATGCAATTGATAAAATTGTAGATCGCGTTGCAATTGGAGACAATCAAGATTCAGAAATAAATCAATACATTGAATTTGAGTCGTCTATATCTGTTGGCGGCAATGAGTATTTACCCT
>VGML01000079.1 GCA_016866415.1 Bacteroidota bacterium
ACTTTCAAACTATTTTTGATTTTGAACGTAACAAAATTATCTTATTAATTGTCTTACAATAGAATGCGCGCTGGACTTCTTTTTGCCTTTGTTTTTTGCAATATCATTTTGTTTGCGCAACAATTCGTTCGTGGAACTATTTCAGATGAGCGTAATGTGGCAATTCCTTTTGCCAAGGTATTTGTAAAGAATAATACGGATCAGCGAACTATTTCGGATGAAAATGGAAAGTATGAGTTGTCTGTTATGCCTGGTGAATATTTTTTGGTTTTTAGTGCGATTGGATTTCAAGACAGAGAAGCTTATGTGAGTATCAATAACAAGGATATAGTTCGTGATATTCAATTGTTCCCAATTAAAATTCAGGAATTACAAGGTGTTGAAGTCACTGTAAAGAAAAGTAATCCCGGTCGCGAAATCATGTTAGAAGTTGTCAAGAAAAGGGAGCAAATTAATCCTTGGAATTATTCTCACACAGTCGATGTTTACATAAAAGCTTCTGAAAAATTAGATATTGAAGAAAAAGAGAAAAAAAATAGCGATCCTGAACGCACGGACGCTGATCCGCTTGAAAGCGCAGATAAGAAGGATAAAAAATTGGAATGGACGGACAAAATGAATCTAGTCGAAGTCCAACTTCAGCGAAATTATGCCCCCAGAAATAAAGTGAAAGAGGTTCGAAGTGCATACACCTTGAGAGGAACAGATCAATCGTTATATTATACAACAACCGTAAAATCTAATTTTAATTTTTTTGAAAATCTTTTACATTTAGATGACCTTCATCAAACGCCGGTAAGTTCGCCTATATCGAGTCCAGGAATACTTTCATACAAGTATCGTTTATTAGAAAAGTACGAGGAAAACGGCAAGATGATCTCCAAAATTAAAATCATTCCGAGAAATACAGCTACAACCACCCTTGAGGGATTTATTTGGGTTATTGATTCAGTTTGGTTGGTTCAAAAGCTTGAATTGACGATGAACAAAGGAAATTTATTGGTTTATGACTATTTTACGATAAGCCAAGAATTTGATCATCCAGGTGATTCAATGTGTGTTCTTAAAACACAGACCTTGGATTATGGTGTGAAATATAAAAACGAAACTTCGAAATGTCAAACCAAAGCCCTCTTTTCAAATTACAATTTCCAACCCGATTTTACGAGTAAATTCTTTAATACTGAATTGGCGGTTACTGAAAAAGAAGCTTATGAAAAGGATACTTCATTCTGGTCGAATGTTAGACCGGCAACGTTGAACGATGAAGAGCGGAAATTCATAATCGCAAAAGATAGTATAAAGGATTATCAGAACCGAAAAGAGTATTTGGATTCTGTCGACAAAATCTTCAATAAAGTAACTTTTTTAAAAGTTCTGTGGTTTGGCGTAGATCACCGTAATCGTGCCGAGCGTTATCAGTGGACTATTGGTTCGATTGCAACTGTGTTTCAGCCTGTATTTATCGCAGGACCTAGAATTACACCAAATTTCGATTATTTTAAGAAATGGAAGGATGAACGAACGTTGGATTCATATACGCGGATATCCTACGGTATTTTAAATAATGATTGGAAAGGTGATACGTGGTGGAAATATCGTTTTGATCCCTTTCACATGGGTTTTTTACGGGCTTCATTCAATCATGATTTTGATGCCATTCGAACTTTTGATGCCATTTCGCAGGTTTATAAACGCGAGAATTTTATTGAAGCAACTAAAATGCGATTGAGTTTGGAATATGAGGTTGTTAATGGTTTATATATTTCAGCGGATGGCGAGTTTTCAGAACGCCGAAGTTTGAAGGATTATACCTTTGTAACTCTTTTTGACAATTCACTTCCAAATAATGAACCTCTGGATTTTAAGACTTACCAGGCTTATGTATCCAACTTTTCAGTAAGTTACGTTCCACAGCAAAAGTACATGCGGGAGCCATATCGAAAAGTAATCTTAGGATCAGCTTGGCCTACGTTTTCTGTTTATTATCAAACGGGAATTCCTAAGTTGTTTGGAAGTGACGTAAATTTTCAATACATGCAATTGGAAATGATGCAAACCTTTAAAATTGGAACACTTGGAACCTCAAATTATCGATTGGCTGGAGGAAAATTTTTATCTTCTCAGATTGTAAGGGATCCCGATTTTAAATACCAAAGAAGAAGTGATCCAATTTGGTTTTCAAATCCATTGTATTCATTTCAAGGCTTGGACTCAACTTTACCTTCGCTAGATTTGATCTTAGAAGCACATTTTGTTCATCACGACAATGGAGCAATCTTAAATAAAATTCCTTTCATGAAAAAGACGCGAATTGGTTTAATGGCAGGAGCAGGAGCATTATGGGTAAAAGAAAATAATTATCAACATGTCGAAATAATGGCAGGTTTAGAACGAAATTTTAAACTTTCGAGGAGGCGTTTAAGAATTGGAATATATGGGATATTATCCGATGGAAATTTTTCTGCACCAAAAGCTCACTACAAATTATCATTCGCCATTCTCGATGATAGAAGTATGAAGTGGAATTTTTAAAGTAATTAGTGTAGTTTCTCTTCAGTTGAACTAATTTCTGAATCAACCTCTTTCTTCTTTGGGAAAAATGTCCTTTGACGAATGATAATCCAACCAATTCCAACCGATATGCAGGAATCTGCGACATTCCAAATGGCAGGAAATACCTGTCCTCCTCCGACTACAGGAACCCACTTAGGCCAATATGCTTCAAATTGAAACATATCCACCACGTTCGCCAATAAAAAGCCTTTGTGTCGAACTTCAACTTGATATTCAAATCCGTAGTCTTTACAATTCATAAAATTTCCTGAACCAGGAAGTTGATTAAATCCCTCACAAGGATTGAAAGAAAAGATAAAATCATAAACCATTGAATCGATTAGGTTTCCAGCAGCTCCGGACAATATTAATCCAACTGCCATCAGGTATTCTGTCTTAATTTCTACCTTTTTAGATTCGCGAACAATGTAGTAAATAATAAATCCAATTGCTAAGATTCGAAAAATACTCAATGCCAATTTGTGCCACATACCAGAACCAAAAGTAGTTCCAAAGGCCATCCCTTGATTTTCAATGTAGTGTAGAGAAAACCAAGTTCCAAAAATATGCCTCACCTCATCGGAAGAAAATGATGTTTTAACCCAAATTTTCACAACTTGGTCTATAATCAGAAGAGAAGTTACAAGAATGGCAACAAGTCCCAGTCTATTTTTCACCAATTAACGTTGAGAGTTTTTAGCGTCTATGCTCATTGTGGCATGAGGAACTAGTCTGAGTCGTTCTTTCGGAATCAATGTCCCATTCACTCGACAAATGCCATAAGTCTTATTCTCAATGCGAACCAATGCTGCTTGTAAGTTTTGAATGAATTTTTCTTGGCGAGCTGCAAGTTGAGCAACTTCCTCTCGCGACAAAGTCTCAGATCCATCCTCCATCATGTTGAAAGTTCTTCCCGTGTCATCAGTACCATGATCATCATTGTGTGACAGAGAACCAATAAGAAGGTTGTAGTTTTCTTGTGCTTCTTTTAATTTTTCCTGAATGAGTGACTTGAACTCTTCAAGTTCTGTATCTGAATATCTGGTTTTCTCTGCCATCTTTTTTTATTTGTGTGTTCGTCCCTAAGAAGGGACAAAGTTAAAATTTTTAGAATTTGTCAATCGACTTGTTGAAAAATTTATAATTATATTTTTCGGTGTTCAAAAGTGTTTGAACAAAACGCACGAGTTATTCACAATATCATCGGAACGAATAAATTAATCGATAATTTCGCTTTATGATTAGGTTATTCCTTGAAAATCGTGTTGGAGTATTGTTGACCTTGCCTTTTTTTATTGGTTTATATATTTTTCTAAACTCTCAATTTCACTATTATCAAATAGTTGAAGAAACCAATCTAGGATTTTGGAGTTCCGCTTTGTCGGAGCCTATTTGGATGAACATGTTTTTGGGTGGTTTTCTTGTGTTAACTAACGCAATTGGACTTAATTGGATTTTTAATAGCCACGAATTTTTAGATCGTAATTCCTATATCATATCATTGCTTTATCTTGTCACGATGAGTTTCTATCACTCTTTTTATAGTGTAGATGGTTTATTAATAGCGCAAACATTTGTTATTTGCATGTTGTCTCAGTTTTTTCAATTAAAACAAAATTCGGATGGCCGAAGAAATGTTTTTAACGGATTTTTCTTCGCCGGTTTGGCAGCTACTTTTCATCCAATTATGATATTTACGTTCCCTGTTTTACTGTTAATGATTCTAATTATTAGACCATTTGTATTTAGAGAGTTTTTTTTGGCAATTGGGGGATTTTTAATACCACTAACTTACGCTTTAGTCTATCAATGGTATTTTGATCATGAATTAAATTTCCAAATTTTAAAAAACTCTTCTAATTTTCAATTACAAACTGATTTCTTGATAACCCTTGTTTTTTTTGGGATTTTATTGGCCCTAGGGACATTTAGTCTTAGGACAAGAATGCAGAAATCATCAATTCGATTGAAAAAGCAAATTCAAATAATATGGCTTTTGGTATTTGTTTCTTTATCGTTCGGGGTAATTGATTTCATCTTTTTTATGCAAATAGAGCGTTTCAGTTTGTTGCTAATTCCACTTTCCATCTTGCTAACATATTCATTTTTACATAAATCCTACGCAATAATATCCTCAATTGTTTTTTATATCACTATTATTTATTCTGTAGTTAAATTTTTCCTTTTTATTCCGAATCCACAGACCTAAAATAACTAACTTTGAAATAAAGATTTGAAATGAAATTTGGTGTTGTAACTTTTCCTGGTTCAAATTGCGATCAAGATATGATATACGTATTGAAAGATTTGCTTGGACAACAGGTAGAAACCCTTTGGCATAAAGATACAGACTTAAAAGGTGTCGAAATGGTAATTTTGCCTGGTGGTTTTTCGTATGGTGATTATTTGCGTTCTGGTGCAATTGCGAAATTTTCTCCGATTATGACTGAAGTAGTTAAACATGCAAATAAAGGTGGTTATGTTATGGGTATTTGCAATGGTTTTCAAATACTTACGGAATCTGGATTATTGGAAGGTGCTCTTTTACACAATAATAACCAGCGATTTATCTGTAAAAATGTTTTCTTGAAACCAGTTTCAAAATCAGCTGCCATCAACAAGGATTTAAAGTCCAACTCAACTTATAAAATTCCAATTGCACATGGAGAGGGGCGTTTCTATGCATCTGCGGATATGTTAAAATCAATAGAAGATAATGACCAAGTACTTTTTAAATATTCGAATGAAGAAGGAGATGTTTCTGAAACTTTTAATCCGAATGGATCAATCAATAACATTGCAGGAATCACAAACAGGTCCAAAAATGTTTTTGGAATGATGCCCCATCCTGAAAGAGCAGCAGACGTGCAATTGAACAATCTCGATGGAAAGGCGATTTTTGAATCAATTTTAAATCATTGTTCATGAGAGTTTTGTTGTTAGGTTCGGGTGGAAGAGAGCACGCTTTGGCATGGAAAATCGCGCAAAGTTCAATTTTGGATGAATTGTTTATTGCACCAGGAAATGCTGGAACTAAACAACATGGAAAAAATATTGCAATCTCGCCAACTGATTTTGAGGCCATTAAAAAATTCGTTTTAGAGAACAGAATTGAAATGGTAATTGTAGGACCAGAAGAACCCCTTGTGAATGGAATTTATGATTTTTTTCAAGCCGATGATACATTGAGAAAAATTCCAGTAATTGGTCCTAGTAAATTTGGAGCTCAATTAGAAGGAAGCAAAGATTTTGCAAAGGCATTTATGGCGCGTCACAAAATTCCAACTGCGAAATATGCAACATTTACTTCTGAAACGTTGAATGAAGGACTTCAGTTTTTGCAAGGAATGAAAGCTCCATATGTGCTTAAAGCCGATGGTCTTGCAGCAGGAAAAGGAGTTCTAATCTTAAACGATTTAAACGAAGCCAAAAATGAATTGAAAAGCATGCTTCAACATCAAAAGTTTGGAGCAGCAAGCAATAAAGTGGTCATTGAACAGTTTTTGGATGGTATCGAACTTTCAGTTTTTGTTATTACTGACGGAGAATCATTTAAATTACTTCCAGAGGCAAAAGATTACAAACGAATTGGTGAAGGAGATACGGGATTAAATACAGGCGGAATGGGTGCTATCTCGCCAGTTCCATTTGCAGACAGCGGTTTCATGGATAAAGTTCACAACCGAATTATCGTTCCAACAGTGAAAGGATTAAAAAGCGAAGGTATTTCATACAAAGGATTTATTTTCTTCGGTTTAATAAATGTAAAAGGTGACCCGTATGTGATTGAATATAATTGTAGAATGGGGGATCCAGAGACTGAAGTTGTCATTCCGCGATTGAAATCAGATATTTTGGATTTGTTTGAAGGGGTTGCAACCAATACGCTATCGGAACGAGATATTCAATTTACAGATAAAAGTGCCGCAACTGTTATGATGGTTTCAGGTGGTTATCCCGAAGCTTATGAAAAAGGAAAATCAATTTATGGGTTAAATACCATTGCTGAGAGTATTGTTTTTCACGCTGGAACCAGTGCAGATGGACCGTCAATTGTTTCTGCAGGTGGGCGAGTTTTAGCAGTAACATCATATGGGAAAAATATTGAAGTAGCTGTTGAAAAGTCCTACGATTCGATTTCAAAAATTAAATTCGAAGGAGCTTATTTTCGAAAAGACATCGGACAAGATGTTATATAAAATACTGCCATGAGCCCAGACTATCTGATGGTATTAATTTCTCTAATTGCTTCCGCATTTTTTTCCGGAATGGAAATCGCTTATTTGGCCTCCAATCGTTTAAAGATTGAAGTTCAAATTAAGCTAGGAACGATTCAAAGTAAAGTCATGTCCGTATTCTACAAGAATGAATCCACGATGATTGCCCTGCTTCTATTGGGTAACAACGTGGCTTTGGTCGTATATGGTATGGCTGCTGCAGAAATATTAAATCCCTGGCTTCGTGGTTTAGGAATTGAAAATGATGCTTCTTTGCTTGTTTTGCAAACATTTATTTCAACGATAATCGTACTTTTTACTGCGGAATTTCTTCCAAAAGCAATCGGACAAATTAACCCGAATCGGTTCATGAATTTAGGAAGTGTTCCTATGTTGATTGTTTATATTTTACTCTTCATTCCAACACAAATAATTCTTTTCATTAGTTCTGCTATTTTAAAAGCTTTTGGTTCGAAACATGAAACAACCGACAAAGTTTTTTCGCGCGTGGATTTGGAGCATTATGTAGAGGATTTAGCTTCCCGAATAAAGTCGGAGCAAGAGTTAGGAAAGGACATGCACATTTTGAGAAATGCACTTGAATTTTCTAATGTAAAAGCACGTGATTGTATGATACCAAGAACAGAAATTATTTCTGTTGAGATTGATGAGGATATTGAGGAATTGAAAGCTTCATTTATCGAAAAAGGACTTTCAAAAATTATTGTTTATCGAGATTCAATTGATAATGTAATTGGTTACGTCCATTCCTTTGACCTTTTCAAAAATCCACCTTCAATAAAGCAAATTCTAAAATCAATTCCATTTGTTCCTGAAGTAATTACAGGTAAGGAACTTTTGGAGAAATTCACATCGGAGCGCAGCAATATGGCAGTAGTTACTGATGAATATGGAGGGACTGCGGGTCTCGTAACGTTGGAAGATGTGATTGAAGAAATTTTTGGTGAAATTGAGGATGAGCATGATAAAGATGATTGGTTGGAAGTAAAAATTTCGGACAATGAATATGTTTTTTCCGCACGAGTTGAAATTGATTATTTGAATGAAACCTATGGATTAAATTTTGAAGAGTCAGATGAATATGATACCTTGGCCGGAATGATCATTCATGAACTTGAATCAATTCCAGAAAAGCATCAAGTAATTGAAATCCATGGTTATTTTTTCGAGATTGAAGAAGTTAGTGAGCGAAAAATTGAAAAAGTTCGAGTCAAAAAATCACTATGATTCAGAATTTACCTAGTTTATCCTGTTTTATATTATTTAGCCTTTATTCCATTGCTCAATCCTATTCATTAAGTTCCGAATTAAAGGAAATATCTGGATTGGAAGTAATTAATGATTCACTTTTGGTTGCTCACAATGACAGTGGTAATTCACCACATCTTTATTTAATAAAACCGAATGGCGAAGTAGTAACAAAAGTGTTGATTTCTAATGCTAAAAACATTGATTGGGAGGACATTGCCGCCGACAGTGAATATTTATATATAGGTGATATTGGCAACAATTCAAATAAGAGAAAAGATTTAACCATTTACAGAATAAGGATTCCAGAATTGGCATTGTCAGATCAAGTTACCGCAAACAAAATGCAAATCGCATATGCTGATCAAAAAGACTTCCCTCCAAGTGAAAATGAGCGAAATTTTGACTCAGAGTGTTTAATTAGTGCTTACGGATTTTTATGGATATTTTCAAAGAATAATTCGAAACCATTTGATGGTAATTCCAGAGTATATCGATTTAAATTTCAAAAAGATTCATCCATCTCAATTCCAGTCTATTCAAAAATTGATTTTGGTAAGGATGGATATTATTTTGACACGCCAACTGCCGGAGATTTCCAAAATGATACGTTTTATTTCTCTACTTATAATCGATACCTCAGCTACAAATTAAATGGGACAAATTTTAATTTACTCAGCGAGAAAAAGTATCCGAAATACAATCAAAAAGAAGCTTTTACGATCAAAGATTCCACGATTTGGGTAGCAAATGAATACAATAAATTATTAGGTGGAGCGAAACTCAATCAAATGCGCTTAAAATAAAGTTCTGAATTGAAAT
>VGML01000080.1 GCA_016866415.1 Bacteroidota bacterium
ATTTCCTCTTGGATAACGTATGGAGAAAGGACCTTGATTTTCCAGCTGAGCTGTGTACATCAGGTTTCTCAGTTCTTCTTCGTTCATCGGTGCAGAAACAACCATATTTGGTATCATTCGCATGTAAGCTAAATCATAAGCTCCGTGATGCGTTGCTCCGTCTGCCCCAACCAATCCACCTCGATCTAAACAAAATACCACATTCAAATTTTGTAGCGCGACATCATGCAAAACTTGGTCAAAGGCACGTTGCATAAACGAAGAATAGATGTTGCAAAAAGGAACCAAACCTTGTGTAGCCAATCCCGCACTGAAAGTAACGGCGTGTTGCTCTGCTATTCCCACATCAAAACTACGATCGGGCATCGCTTGCATCATGATATTCAACGAACAGCCAGATGGCATCGCTGGGGTTATACCCATAACTTTATCGTTTTCTTCAGCAAGTTCAACAATGGTATGACCAAACACATCTTGATATTTTGGCGGCTGAGGTGATTTCGGAACGATTTTTACAATCTCACCTGTTTCTTTATTGAAAACCCCAGGAGCATGCCATTTCGTTGGATTTCCTTCTTCCGAAAACTTGTATCCAGCACCTTTTCTGGTTAAGCAATGAAGAATTTTTGGCCCGGGAATGTCTTTCAAATCCTCTAATACTTTTGCCAAACCGATTACATCGTGACCATCAACGGGCCCAAAATACCTGAAATTCAATGCTTCGAACAAATTACTTTGTTTCAATAAACTTCCTTTCAAGGCATTAGAAACTTTTGAGGCAATTGTTTGCGCATCAGGCCCAAATTTGGAAACTTTCCCAAGTAATTTCCAAACTTCATCTTTTACTTTGTTGTATGTGTGTGAAGTGGTAATGTCGGTTAGATATTCTTTTAATGCACCAACATTTGGGTCAATCGACATGCAGTTGTCATTCAGAATAACCAATAAATTAGCATCTTTTTCAAAGCCCGCATGGTTCATTCCTTCGAAAGCCAACCCCGCAGTCATTGCTCCATCTCCAATAACGGCGATGTGTTGTTTTTTAGGTTCACCTTTATAGCGATTGGCAACCGCCATTCCCAACGCGGCAGAAATGGAGGTGGATGAATGGCCTACACCAAATGTATCGTATTCACTTTCAGATCTCTTCGGAAAACCGGAGATTCCGCCTTTTAAACGATTCGTATGAAAACGTTCTCGCCTCCCCGTTAAAATTTTATGTCCATATGCTTGGTGACCAACATCCCAAACTAATTGATCTTCGGGGGTATTGAAAACGTAGTGCAATGCCACCGTCAATTCAACTACACCTAGGCTTGCTCCAAAATGACTATTTCCAATCTCAGAAATAACATCCACTATGTAATCGCGAAGTTCTGTTGAAATTTGCGGTAAATCATCAACATTGAACTTTTCACGAAGATCTTTCGGAATTTCAATTTGAGATAAATGTGCTCCTGCTTTGTATTGCATATTATAAAGGTTGTTCAAAATTACGCCAAACTAATCATATTAACATAAATGATTGTAAATAGTTCATTTATTCTGTAAACAGTTAGTTTTTGATAAGTGCTTTTCTTTCAAGAAAGTAGACTATCATAATGAATGATGCAATCAAACTATTATTGAAGAGCAAATTGAAAATTGTGGATGAGGTTTGAATTGAATTACCTAGAAAAAACAAAACCAATGAAACGCCAATGTAAAGCACAAACTTTTTCTGGTTGTATGGAATAGGAAAGAAGCGCTGCCCTAAAAAGTAGGAAGCCATCATTTGTAAAAAGTAAACTATCAATGTTGCCCAAGCACATGCTTTAAATCCACACTTCGGAATGAAAATGACATTAATAAGCACTGTAATAAGTGCACCAAAAATCGCAATATAAGCCCCAATTTGAGTTTTTCCGCTTAGTTTATACCAAACGCTTTGGTTGTAATAAATACCTAAAAATACATTTGCCATTAATAAAATCGGAACAACAGATAAACCAGCCCAGTAACTTTGGTTTTGAATGAAATGCTTGAAAAGTTCTATGTTTAATGATACCACAAGAAAAACCAAGCAAACCACTGCAATAAATAAATTCATGATGTTCACATACACTTTATTTCGGTCTTCATTCTTCATTTGCGAAAAGAAAAATGGTTCAGCGGCATAACGATAGGCCTGAAGGAGAATTGTTACAAGCATCGCTAATTTGTAACTAGCGCTGTATATTCCAACTTGCGCAACGGCTTCATGAAATGAACTGGGATTTTGAGGATCGTAAATGATTTGCTTCAATAAAATTCGATCGAGTGTTTCATTGATAATTCCTGCGAAACCAGCAATCACTAAAGGCGTTGCATAAATCAACATCGTTTTCGCCAAACCCCAATCAAAGACAAATTTTATTCGCCGAAATTGATTGTAAAGCAACAAGGGCTTAACAACCGATGCGCAAAGGTTTGCCGCTAGAATGAAAAGAACACCTTCTTCAGGACGGGATTTATCAAAAAGCAAAAGCATAAACACCAAATTCAAAATGATATTTACGCCAATTGAGGCAAACTGAATGCCGGCAAATTGAAAGGCTTTCTCTTCTGCTCTTAGTTTCGCTAAAGGAAGCGCCGAGATTGCATCTATACAAACAATTGCTCCAAGCAAAAGGATATATTCGTTGTGCCCATCAAGAATTATGAGTCTTTCGATTTCATTGTTAAATGTCAACAGAACGCTGAAAAATAGCACGCATACGCCAGCAACAACTAAAAAAGCGTTCGAAAAAGGGGCGTCTTTATCTTCGCTATCTTGAAGAAAACGAAAATAGGATGTTTCCATTCCGAATGTCAGTAATACAATCAAAAAAGCTACCCAGGCATAGAGCTCCGAAACGACGCCATAATCAGCAGGATCAGCAAAAACGAATGTGTAAAGCGGAACAAGCAGATAATTTAACAAGCGACCGATAATGGAAGAAAGTCCATAAACGGCAGTTTGTCCCAATAAACGCTTGATGGGATTGACCATTTACGCCCTGAAATTTGGTTTTCTTTTTTCTAAAAACGCGGTAGTTCCTTCTTTAAACTCGGATGTGCCAAAACACTTTCCAAATTCCTCAATTTCTTTTTCGAAGCCATTTACTCCTTCATCAAAACCGCCATTTACAGCAGCAATTGCAGATCGAATGGCCATCGGAGAATTTGCTAAAATTTTCGTTGCAATTTCTTCGCACTTTGCCAAAAGTTCTGATTGTTCAACAACATAATTCACCAATCCCCACTGCAATGCTTCATCTGCTTTTATCATTCCCGCTGTGAAAATCAATTCGTTTGCCTTGCCTTTTCCAATGAGTTGTGGTAATCTTTGTGTTCCACCATAGCCGGGAATAACACCCAAAGAAACTTCTGGTAAGCCCATTCTTGCATTCGATGAAGCGACACGTAAATGAGCTGCCATTGCTAATTCCAAACCGCCGCCCAGAGCAAAACCATTTACAGCCGCAATAACTGGAGTCCCCAAGTTTTCCAAAAATGAAAAAAGTGTTTTCTGTCCATTCATTGCTAACTCACCTGCTTGAGAAATCGCGAAATCAGCGAATTCCTTGATATCAGCTCCCGCAACAAACGACTTTTCACCACTTCCTGTAAGGATTATTACGCCCACGTTTTTATCCTCATCACCGGCTTTCAAGGCTTCGTGAAGCTCCGAAATCGTTTCTTTATTCAGTGCATTGAGTTGCGCAGGACGATTGATCGTTATGATGCGAATGTGATTTTTGTCTTCGACTAATAAATTATTGAACATAATCTGAAATTTTGAGGTTAAAGATAGTCACATTGATAAAGTCGAGCGAAATTTTGATTGAAAATAATCTTCAGCAGGAATCGACTTGTATTTCTTTGTAATTTTGCAGTGCATGTCAGAAGAAGCGATTCTTAAACCTTCGAAAGTTAAAATTTACTTGGTATTTACTAAGTTCCGGCTATCGTTTTTAGTTATTTTATCTGCACTTTCCGGGTATTTGTTTGCAGGAGGAAAAAACGCATTTGAGATTTTTTGTCTTTTATTTGGCGGAACATTAGTAACGGCCGCATCAAATGGAGCAAACCAAATTTGGGAACGAGATCTGGATTTCATCATGAAACGCACGAAGAACAGACCACTTCCTCAAAAATGGATGTCGTTGAAAGAGGCATATTTGATTTGTGTTATTTCGCTAATTGTTGGGGCATACCTACTTTATTTAATCAACTTAAAGAGCGCTGCACTTGGTTTACTGGCATTTATAACCTACGTTTTCTGTTATACGCCAATGAAACGCATCAGCCCTTGGGCGGTATTCGTTGGCGCTTTTCCTGGGGCCATTCCCCCATTTTTAGGAGCGATTGCGGCAACAAATCAATTTGGTTTTCTACCTGGCGTGTTGTTTTTCGTTCAGTTTACCTGGCAGTTTCCTCATTTTTGGGGGATTGCATGGGTCTTGTATGAGGATTATAAATCGGCGGGATTTTCACTTCTACCATCAAAAACCGGAAGATCCAAGCAATCTGCGTTTCAAATTATGATTTATTCGTTAGCACTTATTCCGTTTAGTCTTGTTCCTTGGTTGTTGGGCTGGACGGGCAACATTACGTTGGTCATCGCCTCTGCACTTGGCATCGGATTTTTCCTATACTCTTATCGTCTTTTTACAAGTTGTGAAACTGCAGATGCTCGTAAACTTATGTTCGCCTCATTTGTTTATCTACCAATTATTCAATTTGTCTATGTTTTTGATAGAAATACAGAAATGATTAATGAATTAATAAAACATTTTTAACTATGAATTACGAAAAAGAACTTAGTCCTGAGGTTCGTGAAAAACTGAAAAAGAACCTGGTTTACGTTGGGATTTTCTCAATCATTATGCTTTTTGCAGGATTTACTTCCGCGTACATTGTGATGATGGGAGATTCGTTTTGGTTGAAATATCCAATGCCTCCGGGTTTTTGGCTTAGTAGCGCCTCGATAGCATTAAGCAGTTTGACGTTCATTTTAGCCATTAAGGCAATCAAAAAGGGAAATCAAGGTCAATTGAAACTATTTATGTCTGCAACGGTTCTGTTTGGAATTCTTTTCGTTTATTTTCAGTTTAGAGGATATAACCAATTGGTTTCCCGAGGAATTAATCCAGTTAATAATCATATTCTAGTGACTGATGGTCGTTACGGAGATTATTTTGAAGTTCGTTACAAAGGGGATTTAATTCAAGTAGATGGAAATAAATATTTAATCAAAGGTCGTGAAATGTCTGAAAGTGAATTTTCGGAATATCAGGAATTCATGAAACAATTCGAAAAGGTTAGGCAAAATAAACCAATCACCCTTAAAAACATCAATCCAAACTTTGAATTGATTTTTCAGTCGGAACCCATCCTAATTAAAAACAAACTACTTTATAAAAATGATTCAACACAGTTGGATTATTCTGATGAAATTCGATTGAATTATTTAGCGATTCATGCTCGAGATAAACGCGGAGATTTCTTTGTGCGTGGTCAAATAGGAGAAGATTTTCACCTTTATTTTAAAGGAAAAGAATTGCAATACAAAGATCGAAATTTAGTATATAAAGGGCGTGTATTGGAACCCTATTTACAAATTAAGGCGATGGAAACGGCAGATACAGCTTCAAGTTTCCTATATATAATTTCGTTTTTGCACATCCTTCATGTCGCTGTTGCATTGATTTATTTGCTCAGACTCACAATTCGTTCATTTTCAGGAGAATTCAGTGCTTCGGAAAACTTATCACTACGTGTTGGCGGAATATTCTGGCACTTTTTAGGGCTTTTGTGGGCGTATTTATTGTTATTTTTGATTTTTATTCATTAAACTTGCAAAAAAATCTTAAAAATGGCAGGACACGCAACTCAACTTGATGCCAAAACCTTGTGGGGAGGGAAAGAGTCTCCGTTTCAAACGAGTTATGGTAAATTAATGATGTGGTTTTTCCTTGTATCAGATGCCTTGACATTTGGAGGATTACTAGTCGCTTATGGTTTTACTCGCCACGATTTTCAAGGCGCTTGGCCAATTGGAGAGGAAACATTTAATTCAATGCCTTTTCTAGGTCATGGTTATCCACTTCTATACGTGGCCTTAATGACGTTTATCTTAATTGTTTCATCTGTTACGATGGTATTGGCCGTTGAAGCAGGTCACCGCATGGACAAAAATGGTGTTGTTAAGTGGATGATTGCAACGATTATCGGTGGTTTTTTCTTCGTTGGTTCTCAGGCATGGGAGTGGAGTCACTTCATTCATGGTTCAGAATTTGGAAAAATTGAACTAAGCGATGGGGCTCAAGCGATTGTTAAAGGGCATTTCGGAGAAATTAAAAACTTCACGGTTGTAGAAGCAGGAAAACACCACAAAAAAGGCGCTGTTATTACTGAAGACTTGATGCACGAATTTCAGCATGCTGCAGAAAAGGGTTATTTAAAAGATGGTAAAATTCAGTTACATGATGGTTCCATTGCTAAAATCAATAAAGAGGCGGATAGCCACATGAAACTGATTATTAAAAAAGATGGTAAAACAAACAAGGTAGGTGATGCTCCTATTCATGGCAAAGCGGCAGAAAAAATGTATTACGAGTCATTGTATGCTGGAGAGCCTAATCATGTTATTTACGGCGCAAACTTAAAGCAAAATGAATATGGACCGCAACAATATGGTCAATTCTTTTTCTTCATCACAGGCTTCCACGGTTTCCATGTTTTTTCGGGTGTAATAATCAACATTATTATATTGTTGGGTGTAATGGCAGGAACTTATCACAAACGAGGTCACTACGAAATGGTTGAGAAAACAGGATTGTATTGGCACTTTGTAGATTTAGTTTGGGTATTCGTATTTACCTTCTTCTACTTAATCTGATTTTTAAACTTAAAACTTTATTCTCATGGAAAGAGATGATTTAATAGAATATTCGTTACACGCTCATCACAGCGAAGATCAAGGAAAAGTTATTCGTAAGAAAATTTATTTCGTTACGATTCTTCTTACAGTTATTACAGTTTTAGAAGTTGCTCTTGGTGCCTACATTAAACAAAGTTCAGGTGCATGGCCGTATGTCAAATGGTCGTTTGTTGTCCTAACCTTGTTGAAGGCGGGTTATATTGTTATGGTGTTCATGCATTTAGGTGACGAAAAAAAGACTTTGAGATATTTTATTCTTGTCCCTTACATTTTATTTATATTGTATTTAATTTTCATTGCTTTGTGGGAGGCGCTTGAAATTGGATCCGCTTGGGCCACATACGGCGGAGCTTAACAACCAATGGAAAAAAAACGAAATTTAGCCGGTCGATTAAAGTCAGTCTTAGCCCTTCTGCTTGTTTTCGGACCGGCTTTTTTATTGGTGTTCATTTCAACAAGAGGTTGTGATCATAAATTCAAAGTACTTGAAGATTATGGACCTGTTCCAAGCGCGAAATTCAAAATTTATTCCCAAGGAAATTTGAAACCAGTAGACTTTTCCGATTTCAAGGGAAATATTATACTCGTTACAACCATTCAAAAAACATGTCCAACCGATTGCGCTGTTTCCATGTGGCATATCGATCAGCTGTTGTATCAGCATATTCGAAAAAACAAACGCAAAAAACTCAAGCAAGTTCAAATCATTTCTTTTGCAACAGATGGAAAGGGCAATCCCCTTCCGATAAATGAACTTGAAACAATCAATCAGTCCTTAATGGATAACGTAGAAGGTTACGACCCAAAACTTTGGATGATTGCTTCAGGTGATGCGAAAAAAGTATTTGATTTTGAATTTAACGGACAAAAACTTCTTCGAAAAGGGAAAGAGTTTTACGGTGGGGAAAGTTTTCAAGAATTAATACTTCTTTTAGATAAACAAGGGCATTTGCGAATGGTTTTGCGTGGAAATCAAGAAGGATTGGTTCGAAGAATGCGCGAGCACATCGCACTATTACAAAAGCAATATGATAAAGAAAGAAAAGCAAATTCGCCTAAATAAGTCGCTGTTCTCACTTTTAGCAATACTTTTCATTCTCTCTTCCTGTGAAGAAAAAAAACCGAAATTACCCTTCATTGGAAACTATGATTTGATCTACAAAAAAGTGGATGGACAAACAATTACCGACACAGTTTACCCAACTATTCCGAAATTTACCTACCTCAATGAAGATTCCGTAATCGTTACAAATGAAACATTCAAAAACAAAGTTTGGATTGCCGAATTCTTTTTTGCCACATGTCCAACAATTTGTCCAATTATGAATTCGCAATTAAAGAATTTAAATAATGAAACCAAAGAATATGCTAATCACATTCAGTTTTTATCATTCACCATTAATCCCTCAAACGACAAACCTTCCGTTTTGAAAGAATATCGAAAAAAGAATGGAATAAGGGCTAAAAATTGGACCCTCTTAACTGGAGATGAGGCTTCAACACACCGATTAGGAATCGAGAACTTTCAAATTTTTGCTGGACGCGACGCTGAAGCTGAGGGCGGATATGCTCATTCAGGCTCGTTCACCTTGGTTGATAAAAAAGGATACGTTAGAGGTGTTTACGCCGTTACTAATTTCGATGGAACGGTGAACAAAAACGAATATAAAAGGTTAAAGAAAGAACTAATCGAACTACTGAAATATGAGTACAACATTGAAAAGTGAAGAGCAAATAGCCAAATTTAGAAAGTTAATCGTTGCAGTATCTATTGTTATTCCAGTTGCAGTTGCGGCATTGTTTGGAATTCGCGTAGATGGAATTGATTTCTCATTTTTACCTCCATTTTATGCAGGAATTAATGGTTTGACGGCTATTCTTCTTGT
>VGML01000081.1 GCA_016866415.1 Bacteroidota bacterium
TATGTTTTTCTCTTTTGAGGTTGCAAATATACTATTTATTTAAATTTATAAATCAAAAAACGATAAAAAATAGCTTTTTTTTTAAAAATTTAAAATTCATCTTCATCGATTGTAAAGTCATCCATAGACGCTTCAAATGTATCTTCTTCATTGTCAATAATATCCTCTTGTATTCCATCTTCCTTGTTAGACGGCCGTAAGATATTTGTTTTAGAAACATTTAAACGAATTTCTGATCTCAATGAACCATCCTCATTCGAATATGCTTTTGCAAAAGGTGTACCGATGACTTCAACTAATGTTCCGCGCTTCAAAAAATCAATTATTCGTAGATTTGAACCGTCTCTTTTCCAAATTGTACAATTAACCCATGTTGTTTTAGTTTTAACAAAACCGGTACGTTTGTCTTTCCAATTTTTATTATGAGCAACAGGAAAATTAATTGCGATTATTCCACGCTCCATGTTTTTTACGACAGCATCTTTACCGATATTCCCGATTAATCGCGTTTCGAATATTGTAGCCATTGGTGATTGAATTTAAACGAAAGTAAAGAAATAAATTATAACTTATTCACTTTCAGAAAAAAAACTTCACACTAGTGTTGATGAACATGCTCACTGTGAACGTGACCGTTTGCGATTTCTTCCTCAGTAGCATTTCTTACATCCAAAATTTCACCAGTAAAATGTAAATCTGTTCCGGCTAAAGGATGATTAAAATCCATTTTCACATGTTCATCTGTTACTTCCATAATCGTACCTCTTAAATGATTACCGTATGAATCACTCATTGGAACAACAGAACCTACTTGAAACATAACATCATCAAAATTTCCATTTTCATCATGGAAAATATTTGAAGGAATCATAGCAATGTGTTGTGGATCATGATTTCCATAAGCATTGGCTGCTTCAATTTTAAAATCAAACCTATCACCAGTAATTTTTTATGATAAATTATCTTCGAAATCAGGAAGCATGGTTCCTACACCATATAAAAAAACTAACGGATTCGTTTCGTTTGTTTCTTCGATTTGCTCGTGATTTTGAGCATTGAATAGCTTGTACTTTAACGAAACTACCTTGTTAGTTGAAATTTGCATTTTATCTGATTATTTAATTTATTTTTTCAAAAGTTCTTTTACAAAATTCGGAGTGGCAAAGGATGCGAAGTGAATGTCTTCGTTATAATATCTCAATCCTTTGTTCGAAACAAAATCAGCAATTTCGCCTTTGTTTGATATGGTCTTAGGATTCAAATCACCTTTAATTCCATATTGAAAACTCCACATTCCTGTAGGGTAGGTGGGAACAAAAAACAATGAAACAGGCGCATTATCTTTTCCAAAAATAACTTGTAACGTATGATTCAATTCAGCAAATGCTTTATCGTTGAATTTTGGTGATTCACCTTGAGCAACGAGAATACCTGTTTCTTTCAAGGCATTGTAACAATTCGTGTAAAATTCAACTGAGAATAGACCTTCAGCAGGACCAACAGGATCTGAACCATCAACAATGATTATATCGTATGTATTTGGTTTTACATTTTTCAAAAACGCGATACCATCGTCAACAATTAATTCCAATTTCGGATTGTCAAAAGCTGCGGCGATATTTGGTAAAAATTCCTTGCAAGCATCAATTACAGCACCATCGATCTCAACCATGGTGACTTTCTCAACATGATCGTGTCTTAAAATCTCACGAACTGTTCCACCATCACCACCACCTATCACTAAAATATTTTTAGCTGAAGGCAAGGTAAATAGGGCTGGGTGGGATATCATTTCGTGGTAATGAAATTCATCATTTTCGGTAGTCATTACCATATCGTCCAACGCAAGCATTTTTCCATACTTATATGATTCCAAAATACGAACACGTTGAAAAGGAGATTCAACATCAAAAAACACATCTCCTGTAAATCGTAAAGAAAGCGCTTGATTTTCATCCTTGTCTGTAAACCAAACATTACGAGTGAAAAACTCAGGATTTCGCCATTCAGATGCTTTCTGACGCATTGTTGAAATATCAAAATCATTTCTCGTCAGTAAGTTCACTGAACCACGCTTCATTTCAATCGCAGAGTAGGATTTCGCTCCAAAACATTCCTTTAAATGATCGAAAGAGATCCATGCATTCATCTCACCACAGGTAAATAGATCAACTGCTGCATAGCCATATTCTGGCCATGTATGAATTGCCAAATGGCTCTCTTGGATAACCACAACGCCCGAAACACCATAAGGAGAAAAATGATGAAAAGTCGAATTAATAACTGTTGCACCTGCTTTTTGCGCTGCCCCAACCATATCCCGCTCGATTCCTGCAACATCATTCATTACATGTGGTTCACAATTCATAAATTCGACCAAAATGTGGTTTCCTAAAGCTATACTCATTTGATGTCTATATTTAAGTGGCGCAAAATTAAGCTTTTCTTTGGTTTTTAGACTGTTTGAAATGATTATTTTGATTAGGTAATAACAATTTAAAATTGGCTTAATTGAGATTCTAATTATTTTCGCATTTATGGTTGAAATTCGAAACGAAAAAGTTGTTGCCAAAATCAATACAAACGGTGCAGAATTAATTGAACTTTCAAAGATTGATGGTAAGAATGTTCTATGGAAAAAAGATGAACAAATTTGGAATCGCATCGCTCCAAATCTATTTCCAATTGTAGGAAGATTAAAAGACGACCAATTTCGTTACGACGGAAAAGTCTATTCCATGTCTCAACACGGATTCGCTCGAAACCGGACATTTCAATTGATTGAAAAATCAGAATTGAAAGTTATCTTTAGACTTTATTCGGATGAGATTACGAAAAAAGAATATCCGTTCGATTTTATTTTTGATGTTCAATATCAGCTAATTGAATCAGTATTGCATATGAAATACCGAGTAGAAAATAGGGGAGAAGAGCTTTTACCTTATTCAGTTGGTGGACATCCAGGATTTGCGATTGAAGAAAAATTAACTGATTATTATTTGGATTTTGGACAATCGTTTTCAGCTAAGCAATGGCTATTGGAAGGCCCCTACTATTCAGGAGAAACGGTAAATTTGACCATTGACAAAATGTTAGAACTCGTTTATTCACTTTTGGAAAAAGATGCCATTGTTATTAGAACACCGCCTTTCAACAGGGTAATTTTGGGACACAAGGATAGGGGAGGAGTGGTTGCAGTTTCTTACGATCAACTTGATGCGATTGGTTTTTGGAGTAAAACAGATGCACCTTTCTTTTGTATTGAACCTTGGTGGGGTTGGGCTGATCGAATTGATTCAACTGGAAATTTCTTAGACAAAGAAGGGCTACATTTTCTCAATCCAACGGAGCAGAAAGAACATTCCTTTTGCATCGAATTACTTTAAAAATCGGAGTTTTTCACGTTCAACTTTAATGAGCGCATTGCCAAAAATCACTTCCAAATGTTTTTCCTTGATTTTATCGACAATTCCAATGCGATTGGTTCCCAATATCTGAACTGAGGATCCAACTTTTATCAAATGTTGATTCAATGATTCTTGTTTCTTTTGCTTTGCAACGGTTACTTTTGGACTTTGCTTCTCCGCTTTGTGTTGTTGGATTTTGACCTCAGTTTTTGATTTTTCAAGCTTCATGAAGTTCTTGATTTCTTCCAGCAATTGCAAATTTGCATCTTTTTTGCGCGATTTTAAATTGAACTTTTCAATAAACTGAAGCATTTTTTTACCTGCTGCCAATTGCTTGTTATTCTGTTCAATCATTGACTGCTGCGACCTCAAGCGGTTTTCGTAATGTTCCTTTTTCTCATTGAATCGTAAACGAGCCTCTTCCGCAGTTACCTGAGCTTCTTGATGTTCTCGGGATAAACGCTCAAAGTAGTTTTTTTCTTTTTGTAAATCATTTAAAAGTCGATCCAACTTCACCTTTTTCTCATCCAAAAGACCTTTTGCAGTTGAAATGATCTCGGGTTTTATCCCATTCATTTTAGCTACCTCGAATGTAAACGAACTACCGGGTTGACCGATTGCGAATTCGTATTTTGGCTTCAACGTTTCTGAATCAAATAGCATACAGCCATTTTCAGCATTTTTCAGTGCGTTTGCTTTGAGCTTGATGTTGCTGTAATGCGTTGTAATGACTGCGTAAGCGGATTTTTTATACAATTCTTCAAAAAAAACTTCAGCTAAAGCTCCACCTAATTCAGGATCAGAACCAGTTCCAAATTCATCTAAAAGTAACAATGTTCGATGGTTTGAAACTTTTAAAAAATAGTTCATCCGTTGCAAGCGATAAGAGTATGTAGATAACTCATTTTCAATAGATTGATTATCTCCAATGTCAGATAGAATCTGCTGAAAAAAACACGCTTTGCTATTTTCTTGAACTGGAATTAAAAGTCCTGATTGAAGCATCAATTGAAGTAATCCAACGGTTTTAAGCGTAATACTTTTTCCACCGGCATTCGGCCCAGAAATGACCAGCATCCGTTGATTTCCATTCATCAGGATTCGCTGCGGCTTTGTTTCTTTTTTTACCAATGAATTCGACTTTCTCAAAATCGGGTGATACGCATCGATGTATTCAAAATCTGTCTTTCGGTTAATTCCAGGCAGTACAGCGTTCATTTCCAAAGCCAAACGACATTTTGCATTCAAGAAATCAAAGTCTACTAGACAATTTTGGTAAGCCACAATCAATGGGTAATGGACAGCGATATCGCTCGTGAGTTGTTTTAAAATCCGATGAATTTCCTTGCGTTCATCATCTAAAAGAAACTCCATTTCGTTATTTAGTGGAACGTTAACTTGCGGTTCGACATAAGTTAAATTTCCAGTTTTACTTGAGCCGTGGACATTTCCTGAAACTTTACGCTTGAAGGATGATTGAACAGAAAGCACGCGACGTTCATTAACGTATCCATCCGTGACATCGCCTAAAATCTGATCTTTCAAAAGTTTCCGCAATTCACGTTCAAAATTTCGATTTATTTGGTTTCGGAGCGTTTTAATTCGTTGTCGAATCTCATTTAAAAGGGGGGAGGCATCATCTTTGACGTTTCCTCCCCGGTCAAAAACAAGGTCGATTCGCTTATTTATTTCATTATTGATCTCACAGTTTTCAACGATGATTTCAAGGTTTGGATAACGTTCTTTTCGAGATTCAAAAAATGTCACCAAACGATTTACTAATTCCGATGCTTGATAGATTCTACGAAAACCTTCAGTGGAAACTACTGAATTTTGAATTTTTAAAAGTTTAATCTCTTCTTTTAATTCCTCAAAATCTAACGCTGGAAAACTTTCATTTGAAATTCGAATTGTTTTTAATTCGTTCAATTGATTCAAATCAAATTCAAGTTGCGTGAAATTATTTGAAGGTTTTAAATCCTTAATTTTTTCAGAAGCCGTTTCTTCTATGACAAATTGCCCAAGCCATTCAATGATTAAATCGAATTCTAAATCAAGTAGTGTTTGTTTATCGCTCGCAGACAATTGTATTATTTATTGTATTCAAATATAGGCAACATATTATTTAGTGTAAATGTTTGATGAAGCAGCTTAAAAAGCTTTAATACTATTTTGTATTATAATTTATATTATGTTAAATAGAGTTTAATATAAACTATAGATTAGTCCTTCCAATTATCAAAACCTCCTTCTAAGTCAAATACTTTTTTAAATTCTGCTTTCTTAAGGTCTTTCGAAGCAGATGCACTCCTACCACCAGCAGCACAATAAACTAATACTGGTTTATTTTTATCCAATTTATTTGTTGCAGTTTCAACAAAACCTGCCTTAAAATAATCGATGTTCATTGAGCCCTGAATTTTACCTTGCGCAACTTCGTCAGCTGTGCGGACATCTAAAATTTGTGCGTTCTTATCTTTCATTAATTTTTTAAACTCTTCTTGAGAAACGCGCTTTTGACCATAAGAACAAGTTGCTAACATAAAAAGGCCAAAAAATAAAGTAATTGCTTTCATTTACATTGAGTTTGAATTTACATTGCTAATTTAGCCACTTTGGTCTTAAAATGATATCTATTTAACATAATAAAATGGCAATATACGAGTTTAATGGTTTCAAACCTGTCATAAAACCTTCCAGTTTCATTCATCCGAAAGCAAGCGTAACCGGAAATGTAATTATTGGCGAAAACGTTTACGTTGGTCCTGGTGCTGCTATCCGCGGAGATTGGGGACAAATAATCATCGAAGACGGTTGTAACATTCAAGAAAATTGCACGATCCATATGTTTCCAGGAACAACCGTTCATTTAAAAAAAGGAGCTCATGTTGGCCACGGGGCAATTATTCATGGTGCGATATTAGAGGAAAACTGTCTGATCGGAATGAATTCAGTCATAATGGATGATGTGATTATTGGTAAAGAGTCGATTGTCGGTGCCTTATGTTTCATTTCAGCCAATACAATTATTTCTGAGCGAAGTTTAGTCATTGGAAATCCGGCTAAAATCATAAAACAAGTATCCGAAGAAATGATTGCTTGGAAAACCGAAGGCACAAAATTGTATCAAAAGCTACCTCAGGATTGTCATGCCTCCCTCCTGCCCTGCGAACCACTGACAGAAATCGAAGAAAATCGTCCGATTCAAGAAAAAAACTACCTAAAATGGAAGAAGTAATTTAATTTTCAACAATTTCAAATTACTTAAGAATGATGTATTAACTTTGTGTCCCGTAGTTACAAATTAATTTCATGTCCAATTCAACCAAGTATATTTTTGTAACCGGGGGTGTGACATCTTCTCTGGGAAAAGGAATCATTTCTGCATCTTTAGCCAAATTGTTGCAAGCTCGAGGTTATTCCACCACGATTCAAAAACTTGATCCATACATCAACATTGATCCAGGGACATTAAATCCTTATGAACATGGAGAATGTTTCGTAACCGATGATGGCGCTGAAACTGATTTGGATTTAGGTCACTACGAACGCTTTTTGAATGTTCCAACTTCGCAGGCGAATAACGTTACGACTGGAAGAATTTATCAGGCGGTTATTGAAAAAGAACGTCGAGGAGATTATTTAGGGAAAACGGTTCAGGTTATACCTCACATTACAGACGAAATCAAAGAACGTATTCAATTAGTTGCGAAAAAAGGAAAATTTGATATCGTAATTACCGAAATTGGTGGAACTGTTGGTGATATTGAGTCATTGCCTTACGTTGAAGCAGTTCGTCAAATGCTTTGGGAGCATGAAAATGATTGTATTGTCGTTCATTTGACTTTGGTTCCATACCTTGCTGCCGCTGGTGAATTAAAAACTAAACCTACACAGCATTCTGTTAAGCAAATGATGGAGTTGGGAGTTCAGCCGGATATTTTATGTTGCCGAACGGAACATGAATTGGATTTGAATCTTCGTCGAAAGATTGCCAAATTTTGTAATGTATCCATGAACGCCGTAATCGAATCTCGAGATGCTTCTTCTATTTATGATGTCCCACTTTTGATGCAGGCAGAAGAATTGGATAAAGTTGTATTAGAAAAGTTAGGCTTACCGAAGAAGTCTACTCCTGATTTATCTCGTTGGAAATCATTCCTTGATCGCTTGAAAAATCCTAAAAAACAGGTTACAATTGGTTTAATTGGAAAATACGTAGAACTAAAAGATTCCTATAAATCTATCAGTGAAGCTTTTATTCATGCAGGTGTTGCCAACGAAGCAAGGGTAAATGTTGAATGGATTCATTCTGAAAAATTATCAAAAGACAATATTGAAGGTGAGCTTAGTCATTTAGATGGGATTTTAGTTGCTCCTGGATTTGGTTCGCGTGGAATTTCTGGAAAAATTGAAGCGGTTCAATTCGCTCGTGAAAAGAAAATTCCTTTTTTTGGAATTTGCCTTGGGATGCAATGTGCAGTGATTGAATTTGCTCGAAATGTATTAAATATGGAGGATGCACATACAACTGAGATTTCCGAAGAAACGAATTTCCCAGTCATTTCGATGATGGAGGAACAAAAAAGTATTTCGAATTTCGGAGGTACCATGCGTTTGGGAGCATTTGCCTGTCAATTAAAACCAAAATCAAAAATCGCAAAAGCTTATAATACGGAAAAAATTTCCGAAAGACATCGTCACCGTTTTGAGTTTAATAATGAATATTTAACGCAATTTGAAAATGCGGGAATGATAGCAACTGGAAAAAACCCGGAAACAGGTCTCGTTGAAGTAGTCGAAGTTGCAGACCATCCTTGGTTTGTTGGCGTTCAATTCCATCCTGAATATAAAAGTACAGTAGATTTGCCTCATCCTCTTTTTGTGGCTTTTGTCAATGCGGCATTAGAAAATAAAAAATAAATACCTTAAATGGATAGAAATACCACCATCGGATTAGTTTTAATCGGTTTAATTTTAACCGTTTTTTCAATTGTAAATCAACCTTCAAAAGAAGACTTAAAGAAGAAAAAGTCGGCGGAAACTGAACAAAAAGATACCAAAGAATCCTCAAAAGACAAAACTAAAGTTGTTGACCGAAATACGGGTAACGATACACCTGATATTCCCAAAACGATTGTAAAAACAGAAGTAATAGGAGAAATCATTCGACTTGAAAATGATAAATTAATTGTTGAGTTGAATACCAAAGGTGGACTTGTTTCTGCTGTTTATCTGAAGGAATTCAAGTCTTATAAAGATTTTGCAAAAAAGAAAAAGAATCCACTTTGCTTATTTAAAGATGGTGATAACCGAAATCAATTGATTTTTCCATACAAGAATCAAACGCTTAGATCAGCATCTTATGTTTTTAATATTTTGAAAAAATCGCAAAATTCAATCATTTTTGAG
>VGML01000082.1 GCA_016866415.1 Bacteroidota bacterium
GTAATGATGCCAAAGATGGATGGTATTGAAACCTGTCAAGTAATTCGAAAGGATCTTAATTTAGCACAACCATTAATTGCATTTCTAACCGCAAGAGCAGAGGATTACGCTCAAATTGCCGGTTTTGAAGCTGGAGGTGATGACTACATTACAAAACCAATACGACCAAGGTTACTCATTAGCAAAATTGAAGCGCTCCTTCGAAGATTGGAAAAATCTGGAGGGCTTGAAGTAAATCAAGGAGAGCGAGCAATTAAAATTGACCGGGAGAAATTTACGGTTGAAATCGAAGGGAAAGAACTTCTCTTACCCAAAAAAGAATTCGAACTTTTGGAACTATTGGCAAGTCGCCCAGGGAAAGTTTACAACCGCGAACAAATATTAGCTATCGTTTGGGGAAATGAAACGGTAGTTGGAGAACGAACAATAGATGTTCATATCAGAAAATTACGAGAAAAGCTTGGAGATGACTATATTCGTACCATAAAAGGAATCGGATATACCTTCAACGAAAAGTGAAAACCAACAGACCAAGCATCTTAATTTTATATGGAAGTTTAATCTTCTCTGTGATTAGTTTTTTACTCGCCGCATTTATCGATTTTGTGATTATTCCGTTTTCAAATGCACTTCTTGTATTAATTCCCTTAATTTCAGGCGTTGTTGCCTATTTTATTTTTTATTATCTGCTTAAAAAATTTATTAATAATCGACTTTCATTAATTTACCGGTCAATTCAAGTAAATAATGGGATTGATTCTACAAAAAAAACATCGATTGATGAAGTCCTTGAAAAAGCGGAATCAGACGTTAACAGCTGGAAAGAAGATAGAACAATAGAGATTTCTAAACTCAAAGAACAAGAGCAATTTCGTAAAGAATTTTTGGGAAATTTAGCTCACGAATTAAAGACTCCCGTTTTTTCAATTCAAGGTTACATTTCTACTTTGCTGGATGGTGCGCTTGAAGATGAAAACATTAACAGATCTTTTTTGGAACGAGCCAATAAAGCAACTGATCGGATGGTCGGAATCCTCGAAGATTTGGATCAAATTGCAAAACTGGAAGTTGAGGATTTAAAGCCTGAATTGCGGTCTTTCGATATAAGCGAACTTATCAAAGAAATACTTGAGACTCTTGAATTAACCGCAAAACAGAAAAATATTGTTTTAGCCTTAAAAAAAGACTATGGCCCCATTCATGTGCTAGCAGATCGAACCAAAATCGGACAAGTACTGACGAATCTAATCAACAATTCCATCGCCTACGGTAAAGAAAATGGGAAAACGGAAATCAGTCTTTTGCTCTTTGAGAGTCTGGTAACAATCGAAATTAGTGACAATGGAATTGGAATTGACCCCAAGCATTTTCCACGCTTGTTTGAACGGTTTTACCGCGTTGAAAAAAGTAGAAATAGAAACGAAGGGGGCTCAGGACTTGGACTCGCGATTGTCAAGAATATTCTCGATTCCCACGGTCAGGCAATCAATGTTCGAAGCACCGTAAATGTTGGTAGCACGTTCAGTTTTAGCTTGGAAAAAAGTAAAATTTCAGGACCCGTTAGTTCAAGGGGAATTCCGTTGAAATAAAAACCTATCTTTTTAAATAATGACGGATAACGAATGAATAGCCGTGTTTCTCGTCAATTGATTGTTCATCAAGAACTTGAATTTTCCATTCCCTTTTATCAAATTCTGGAAAAAACGTGTCGGCATCAAAAATACCAGCCACATAGGTGATGTACATTTCACTTAAACACTTAGATTCTAGTGCCATCTTGTAAATTTCGCCACCACCAATAATGAATACTTTTCGCTCTTTTTCATCCTTGAAATGATCCAAACAGTCATTGAGTGAGTTGAAAACCAAACAATTTTCAGCTTTAAAATCTTTATTACGCGTTAATATTACATTCAAACGATTGGGAAGCGGCCGGTATTTTTCAGGAATTGAATCGTAATTCTTTCTTCCCATCACCACAATTTGATTCTTAGTCGTTTCTTTAAAGAAATTCATATCGGCAGGCAAATGCCACATTAAATCGTTGTTCTTGCCAATTCCTCGATTGGAATCCATAGCGACGATGAGTGAAACTATCATGTTAAACGGCTACCTCGGCTTTAATGTGTGGATGTGGATCGTAATTGACCAACTCAAAATCTTCAAATTTAAATTCAAACAAATCTTTCACATTTGGATTGATTTTCATTTGTGGCAAAGACCTAAAATCTCTTGTCAACTGCAATTTTGCTTGCTCCAAATGGTTCGAATACAAATGCGCATCTCCAAGTGTATGAACAAAATCTCCTGGTTCTAAGTCGCAAACCTGAGCCAGCATCATCGTTAAAAGTGCGTATGACGCAATATTGAAAGGAACACCAAGAAAGGTATCTGCGCTGCGTTGATACAACTGACAACTTAATTTTCCCTCGGCGACATAAAACTGAAAAAATGCATGACACGGAGGTAAAGCCATTTTCTCAATTTCACCCACATTCCAAGCTGAAACGATAATTCGTCTTGAATCCGGATTGTTTTTCAATTGGTCAATCACTTGTTTGATTTGATCGATGTGGCGTCCTTCAGCTGTTGGCCAACTTCTCCATTGCGAGCCATAAACTGGACCTAAGTTACCATTTTCATCTGCCCACTCATCCCAAATGGAAACATTGTTTTCTTTAAGATACTGAATGTTCGTGTCACCTTTCAAGAACCACAATAACTCGTGAATGATTGAACGTAAATGAAGTTTTTTGGTTGTTATACAAGGAAATCCTTCACTCAAATCAAAGCGCATTTGATAACCAAAAACCGATATTGTTCCAGTTCCAGTTCGGTCTTCTTTTTTAACGCCATTTTCGAGGATATGCTCGAGTAAATCGTGGTATTGTTTCATCGGAATGAATAAAAATTCAGTGAAACGAAGTTACTCCAAAAACAAAGGTTTGAAAATTCAACTTTTCAAGATTTTTGAACAATTTTTGCCTTGAAAATTCATGATCAATCTTTCTCCTTCTTTTTTACTTCACGATCATTGATGAAAACAAATCGAGCACTCAAGAATATTGTATTCGACTCAAAGGTCGTTTTATCAAAAGCATAGAATGGGTAGAGGAAATGATATCCTGTTTGAATATGCAATTGCCATATCTTATAACCCAACGTCGGTGTAATACCAAATCGATAATCTTGAAAATTGGTACGCATACATAAAGTTCCTCCGAAAGTCATACCAACATTGCTTCCACGATACCAATAACCCAAATCGTATCCAAGCACCGGATTAAACCGAGAAAAATCGTAGGTGTAGTTCACCCCAAAATGCAAAGCATGGGTATTTGGACTCATCAATTTTCCTTCCTTCCACTGGCGCTCGGCACCAATTTCGCCCGCGTAATACCTACCGCTTTGAACACCGACATAAGGTCCGGTTTTTATAATTGTCTTTTGTTTTTTGGGTTTTGAATTAAATAATCCTTGAGTGAACGCTGATTTCAAACAAAAAAAAGAAACAACTAAAATTAGAATTCTATTTACCATATTTTTTATGAATTTCCATGATGGTTTTGGCGTCATTGACTTCGATTCCCAAACTATCTGCAATCTCTTTCGCTTCAATTACCTGTTCAACGCTCAGTTTCGTTTCCTTTGCCTTTTCGTGTGAATCCATATAATCGAAAATTCTTGTTTTCGTTACACCTGGAATCGTGTGGGAAACTAATCCCGTTACGGCAGGATAAAGTATAGCGTTTTCCTTGTTTTTTTTAGTAATGAACTTTTCATCCGCATCCAACGATTGAATAAAAACAAATATGCAACCAATTAGATAGCCCCACTTCAATATTCCAATAAGCGCACCCGCTCCTTTATTCAAAAAAGACAATTGTGCTAACTTTAAAACCTGCTCCAATGCTTTTCCACCAAAATAAACCATCGCGCCAACAGCTAAAAATAAAAGTAAAAACGAAATTGCGGGTAGATATCCAGGTTTTTCATGTGTTTTCCCAACAATAATTTCCGTGATTTTATCTGAAAAATGAAAAGCAGCATACAGACCTACCAAAAGTGCTAAGATTGTAAACAATTCCATGACGAAGCCTTTTTTAAACCCTTTCCAGGCGCCATAAATTAAAGGAATTAGGATGATTAAATCGATGATTTCCATTTTTGAAAATTACTCAGCTAGAATAGATAAATTTTTATTCGATTGAAATCTTCTACACAATTCCTTGTGAGTTTTTCGGATAGTTCTTATTCTTGTATTCGATGATCAGTCCTTACAACGATGAATATTTCATGCGGCAAGCTTTGGTGGAGGCTAAACATGCCTTTTCATTGGATGAAGTTCCTGTTGGAGCAGTTATCGTTTGTAAAAATCAAATCATTGCCCGAGGACATAATCTCACAGAAACTTTAACGGATGTCACAGCGCATGCTGAAATTCAAGCCATAACGGCAGCATCACAATATCTTGGGGCCAAATACCTGAAGGGATGCACCTTGTATGTTACCCTTGAGCCCTGTTGCATGTGTGCAGGAGCACTTTATTGGACGCAAATTGATAAAGTGGTTTTTGGTGCACGAGATGAAATCAGAGGCGCTGGCCAACATGAAAATTCCTTATATCACCCAACGACACTTGTTACGAATGGTGTTTTACAAGAGGAGTGCAGTCTGTTAATGAAAGAGTTTTTTGCTTCGAAGAGAAAGTAATTAATTAGAAATTCATTTGTGCCTGAATTCGTAATAAATTTCCACGCTGGTAATTATTAGGCTTGGAGAAATCTTCAAATCTTCTTGATGACATCGTGTACATCACAACTAGTTCAAAGTTCTTCCCCATTTGCCATTCTGTTCCAATCTCCAATTCTTTCACGCGATAACTTCTTGCATCTAATTCGTGCTTTTTTCCGCCTTTGTATGTTTGATATCTCACAAAAGGTATTAGGGTTTGTTCTCCAAAATTCATTTTATAAGAAGCAGTTACAAAACCACCTCGCAATGCTTGTGTTGAAATTGAATCCGCGAATTTGTCAAATTCTGGACCGCGACCAACATTGTATTCTGCTAAAATTCCAAACGGTTTTGGATACAAAACAAATGTTCCGCCAACACGCTCGTCATCGTATAATTTATCCTCGGCAAATTTCACACCACTTGATGTACTTAACAAGGAGAACTTTCCTTTATATGCCTGAAGACCTGTTTCAACGATTTGATTTTTTATTTGAAATGGATATGTTAATCGTGTAACGATGTGTCTGTTTTTATTTAATTCAGGTCTATTAGCCGTTTGACCGTTGTACGCTCCAAAGGCGAATACACCATAGTCTCCCGATCCCTTTAGACCATCATTAACCAAAGATGAAAAGAGCTTTCTTGTTTTTTCAGGGGCCCAATAAAAGAAAACACCCAAATCACGTTCATTTGAAACAGCACTGTTTAATGCGTCGCTACGATCAAGTGCTAAGCGATTTTGCGAAGACTGCATATTCTCAAATCCAAATGGAACTTTACTTTGACCTATTCGAAAACGAAATTCATTCTTCTTATCTATGCCTACGTCAAAATAAGCATCTCTCAACTGCGCGAAATGAAGCGTGGAAGAAGAAGGCGCACTGGCAAAATCTGGCTGCACGTAAAAATATACTCGAGGATGAATTTGCCCAAAGAAAATGATTCGCATTCGTCTGATAAAAAATCCATTTTCTCCACCCCAGCTTTTATCACATTGCTCGCACTCCAAGTCTTCGTTAGTCTGTAACAACCCGTTATATCGAACTTGGGCATAACCTCGAATTGAAATTTTGTCAAACCATTTCTTCTCTGATGGTTTATCGGTAGAAGTTGGTGTTTGTGCAAACGTAAATTTTACAAATGAAACCAAAACTAAAACAACTATTTTCTTTGCCATATTACAATATTTTTTAAACGGATACATTTCTTGTAATCGTTCTAAATCCATGGCAAAATTAAATCCTTAACTCTTGATTAACATTCGCTTAATTCATTAATAACTTAAAGATAATTTTCGTAACATTTTATTAACATTGGAGGTTTTTTTTCAGAAAATCTTTAGAATAAACGGTATAAAAAACGACTCTTTCAGTCATTATTTTGGGCAAAACCAATAGTTTACAATGTTATCTTTACGTTAACAAACAATCTAAAATTACTTGGAGTGTAACTAGAATTCTAAATTTGCCAAAACAAAAAATTATGGCAGGAATATTAAGTTATTTTTTACCGAAGGATAAAGTGTTTTATTCTTTGTTTGAAGAGGCAAGCGACAATCTTCAGGATATTGCAGCAAAGCTGGTTCAGGTGGTTCATGAGCCGGATTACAACAAGCGTGCGACACTAATTAATGAAATGGAAAACATCGAGCATAAAAACGATGAAATCACGCATAAAATTTTCATAGAATTAGGAAAAAATTTCATTACACCTTTTGATAGAGAAGATATTCACAGTTTGGCTTCTGCTTTGGATGATATTGCTGATTATATATATGCTGCAGCGAAAAAAATTAACTTCTACAAAATCGATCCTATTTCGGACCAAGGAATCCAAAAAACGGCAGAAGCAATTAATGATGCTGTTAAAGCGGTAAAAGCGGCAGTAACCGAATTGAGAAATTTGAAAAATACGCAGAAAATCATTGAATGTGTTATTAAAATCAACAGCATTGAGAACAGTGCGGATGACATCTTCGATATGAATATTGAACGTCTTTTCGACTCTGATGTGGATGCAAAAGAACTTATCAAAAGACGTGAGATTTATCAAGTAATGGAAATCGCAACAGACAAATGCGAAGATGCTGGAAATGTCATTGAATCCATCGTTGTAAAATACGCTTAAAATAATCAATAACTTAATACTATAATTATGTTTACGTTATTAATCGTCGTAATTGCTATTGCTTTAATTTTTGACTTGGTAAATGGATTCCACGACGCTGCGAATTCGATTGCAACGGTGGTTTCAACAAAAGTATTGACTCCTTTTCAAGCGGTAGTTTGGGCTGCGTTATTTAATGTGATTGCATTTTGGGTCTTTGATATGAGCGTTGGCAATACGGTTGCTAAAACAGTTGACAATAATGTCATTGATTTATGGGTGATTTTGGCTGGTTTATTGGCCGCAACCTTCTGGAATTTATTAACTTGGTGGTTAGGCATTCCTTCTTCGTCATCACACACCTTGATTGGAGGATTTGCGGGTGCAGCTGTTGCTCATGCCGGATTTGGAGTAATTGAAACAGGAGAAATAGTCAAAGTTGTTCTCTTTATCTTCTTGGCGCCATTGATCGGTGGATTTATAGCATTCTTAATTGCATTGGTGACTATCAATCGAGGCTTCTGGAAAAAAATGATTGTAATCGCGCTTTTGTCTGGTGCAACACTTTATGTAATGCAATATATGATTAACTATATGGATATGAAGCCGATCATGATGTATATCGTTGTGGGGATGATTACCATATTCAACTTAGTTTACATTTGGTTTGAATTAAGACACGGAAAAAAATCCTCTGCTTTAAAAGAGGCGAACATGCACAAACGACTTCAATTGCTTTCATCTGCAGCTTTCTCGCTCGGGCATGGAGGTGCTGACTCTCAAAAAGTGATGGGGATTATTTGCGCTGCATTGTTAGTTTATGGCAATATGGGACGAGAAGGAAAATTGGAAAATGACGTTCCAAAATCTCTTCAAATCACCGAATTGATGCAGATTGAATACAACAATGAAGAGCATAAATTAGAGAAATTCAAACCCGAAGTTACCGAATTAGATTCAATGATTTATTACGTTGAGCATAAAGCTATTCATGTTGCAGCAACAGGTGAAGAAATCTATGATAAAAAAGGGAAATTGAACCCGGAATTCAAAGGGAAAGTTAGCCACTCTTTCAAAGAAATTGATGATGAACTCTCTAAAATTGAAGTTTATACCTTCGGGGATGCGCTTTGTGATGCCAAAACAAATGATACAATCTTCAATGATAAAGTTTTGGATAAAACCTACAAGTACGCAAGTATTTTTAGCGCCTATGTTGACTATAAAGGAAAACTTTTAGACGGGCACAAAATCAAGACAAAAGTGCATTCAGATACTATGCCTTTTTGGATATCATTTGGATGTTATTTGATGATTGGTATTGGAACACTCATGGGAGGATGGAAGATTGTGAAAACTATGGGAACAAAAATCACGAAAGTGACCCCTTTAGAGGGTGTTTGTGCTGAAACCGCAGGTGCATTGACTTTATTCACGGTCTCTCAGTTTGGAATACCAGTTTCTACTACGCACACCATAACCGGTTCAATAATTGGGGTAGGAGCAACAAAACGACTAAGTGCTGTTCGTTGGGGAGTAACCATCAATCTGCTTTGGGCCTGGATTCTTACCATTCCCGTTAGCGCATTACTTGCCGCAATCTTTTATTATTTGATTATTTGGATGAAATAAATACTTGAATTTAAGTAGAATAAGGGAAGATTAAGTGTCTTCCCTTTTTTGTATTTAAATTTTTTTCTGTCACGATAGATTTTTTTAAATTATCAATTTGTTGTATATTTGCAAAACAATTTAAAAAAATTATAATGAAAAAATTTTTACTTTCTTTTTCTGTCATTTTAACTGCGGCAGTAGCTAATGCACAGGTAATTGTAGCTGGTGTTTCTCCTCAGAACATCGTTGCAAATTACACACACACTTGGGCCGATCCAGCAGGAGGTTGGGGAACTCCAGATTGGAATATTCCTGGTCCGAACTCTTTTGTTCAAGACACCTTGATGATT
>VGML01000083.1 GCA_016866415.1 Bacteroidota bacterium
TCCAAATGGAAGACACGGTGGAGATATTCATGGAATTATTCAAAACCTTGATTATATAAAGGAACTCGGAGCCACCACCATTTGGACAACACCTTTATTGGAGGACAATGAGGATTCCTATTCTTATCACGGCTATGCACAATCGAATCTTTACAAGGTAGATCCGCGTTACGGGAGTAATTATGATTTTCAGTTCTTAGTTCAAGAGGCACACCGTAAAGGATTGAAAGTCATTAAAGACGAAGTTCCAAATCATTGGTCGAGCAAGCATTGGATTATCAAAGACTTACCAACTCAAACTTGGATTCATCAATTTCCTTCATTCACGCGCTCCAGTTACCGCACGAGCACGCAGATGGATCCCAACAAGAGTGAAAAGGACAAACGCGCGTCAGAGGATGGTTGGTTTGACACAAGTATGCCCGATTTAAATCAAGCGAACCCGCTGGTTCTCAATTACTTGATTCAAAATACAATTTGGTGGGTTGAATTTGCTGAATTGGATGGTCTACGTGTAGATACCTATTCATATAACGACAAGGAAACAATCGCCAAATGGACGAAAGCAATTATGGACGAATATCCAAATTTCAATATGGTTGGTGAAGTTTGGATGCATGATCAAGCGCTGATGTCTTATTGGCAAAAGGATAGTCCGATTGGTTCGCTACAAAGCTATAACTCAAATTTGCCAGCTGTTATGGATTTTACTTTGCACGATGCTTACATGCAAGCGTTTAATGAATCGGAACAAGGTTGGGATAAAGGAATGTTGCGATTTTATGAGAATTTCGTTAATGATTTTCTCTACAATGATCCAAAGAATCTTCTTGTGTTTTTTGAGAATCATGATACACAACGTTTTAATGAACTTTATCCGAGATTTGAAGACTATAAACTAGCAACAACACTTCTAGCAACAACACGTGGAATCCCTCAAATTTACTATGGTTCTGAAATCGGAATGAATGGTGATAAAGGCAAAGGTGATGCTGATATTCGTCGTGATTTTCCGGGAGGTTGGCCTGATGATTTAAACAATGCGTTTACTGAAAAAGGCAGAATAGCAGAGCAGAAACTTTATTTCGATTGGACGAAGAAACTTTTGAATTGGAGAAAAACAAAATCGGCTATTCATCATGGAAAATTGATTCAGTTCATACCACAAAATAATGTTTATGTGTATTTCCGTCAACATGATTCAGAAACTATTATGGTTGTGCTTAACAATTCTCCGAAAGGGGAAAAAATTGATTTCGAACGTTTCAAGGAAGTTATGAATGGCTTTGCTTTCGCGAATGCGATTTTTGAAGGCGAAAATCTTGATTTAAAATCTATTAAAACACTTTCAATCCCCTCAAAATCGGTTCGTATTTACGAGATGAGAAAATAATCGAGTTATCTTAGTGTCATTTTAACACTTTATTTTATATTTGTAGTGGAAACTATAAATTGAAAGCTATGATACGTATTGGAATCAATGGTTTTGGAAGAATTGGTCGACTTGCAGCTCGTATTATTTCTGAACGAAGTGACTTGAAATTAGTCGCAATCAATGATTTGTTGGATGTTGATTACATGGCTTACATGCTCAAGTACGATTCGACTCATGGGAAATTCAATTTTCCAGTTTCACACGAAGGAGGAAATTTAATCATTGGTGACAATAAAGTCCGAGTTACCAATCAAAAAGATCCAGTTCAAATCGATTGGAAAGCTGTCGATGTCGACGTTGTTCTGGAGTGTACAGGATTGTTTCTTAGCAAAGAAAGTGCGCAACTTCACCTAAATGCTGGCGCCAAAAAAGTAATTCTTTCTGCTCCACCAAAAGACGATACGCCGACTTTTGTGATGGGAGTGAATCACGAAAACTTAAAGTCCGATCAATTAATTATTTCCAATGCTTCTTGCACCACGAATTGCTTGGCTCCAATTGCTAAAGTTGTTCATGATGAATTTGGAATCTTAGAAGGTTTAATGACAACCGTTCATGCGGTTACCGCCACACAAAAAACGGTTGATGGTCCGAGCGCTAAAGATTGGAGGGGTGGAAGAGGGGCAAGCCAAAATATCATTCCTTCCTCAACAGGCGCGGCAAAAGCAGTTACGATGGTTATACCCGAATTGAAGGGAAAATTGACTGGAATGGCATTTCGAGTTCCCGTTCCGGATGTTTCAGTGGTTGATTTAACTGTTCGACTCGAAAAAGCAACGAGCTACCAACAAATTTGTGATGCTATGAAACGATATTCAGAAACAAGTTTGAAAGGAATTTTAGGATACACCGATGAAGCTGTTGTTTCTCAGGATTTTATTTCAGACCCGAGAACGTCCATATTTGACGCTTCAGCGGGAATTTCCTTGAATGATCATTTTGTGAAAGTGGTGGCTTGGTATGACAATGAATACGGATATTCTTCCAAGTTAGTCGATCTTGCAGCTTATGCCATGAGATTAGTTTAAGTTTCTGCGAAAGAATTTTTAGTTTTGTTTTTCTTACTTCCATATTAATTTCGAATGAAAGCACTTTTTGGTTTTCTGTTATTTTATAGTTTTTGTGCTTTTGCTCAAAATAGTCAACGTCAATTTCTTTCTATTCAAAAAACGGATTCGTTGGTTAAAGTGACCGTTTCGGATGGGGAGTATGAAATCAAAGCTTATTCTGATAAAATAATTGAAACGAGTTTTTTTCCATCGAAAATTAAAATTACAGAACCTTCTCACGCAGTTGAACTTAAATCCAATTTCAGTAACAAGTTCAAGCTCATTGAATCGACCGATCAATGTAAATTGGTATTAAATAATTTTGTGGTTCAAATTCAAAAAGTTCCGTTTCAGCTATCTTATTCCTACAAAGGAAAATTGGTTACATCCGAAAAAATGGGCTTCTATAAAACTTCAGAACTTGAAAAGATTTCTTTCAATTTAACGAACGATGAAATTTTATACGGTGGAGGAGCTCGAGCGCTTGGAATGAACCGCAGGGGTTACCGCTTGCAATTGTATAACAAAGCGCATTATGGTTACGAGGAGCATTCTGAATTGATGAATTACACGATGCCATTGGTGCTTTCAAATCGAATATATGCAATTCATTTCGATAATCCAGAAATTGGATATTTGGATTTAGACTCGAAAAAAGACAATACCTTGGCTTACGAAACGATTGGAGGCAGAAAGACCTATCAAGTTATTGTCGGTGATGATTGGAAAGATTTAGTTACGAATGAAACAGCCTTACTTGGAAGACAGCCGATGCCGCCAAGATGGGTATTTGGAAATTTTGCAAGTCGATTTGGATATCATTCGCAAGCCGAAGCGGAAACAGTTGTTAATTCATTCCGAAAAGATTCCATTCCGTTGGACGCGATCGTTTTCGATCTTTATTGGTTTGGCAAGGAAATTCAAGGAACACTCGGAAATTTGGAGTTTTACCGCGACTCATTTCCGAATCCGCAGAAAATGATATCTGATTTTAAGTCAAAAAATGTCAACACAGTTTTAATAACCGAACCTTTTATTTTAACAACTTCTAAAAAATGGGACGAAGCCAAGCAAAAGAATCTATTGGGAACCGATAGCCTTGGACAACCATTGACTTATAACTTTTATTTTGGAAATACGGGATTGTTGGATGTTTTTAAGCCACATGTCAAAACGTGGTTTTGGAATGAATACAAAAAGTTGATTGAGATCGGAGTTTCAGGTATTTGGGGAGATTTGGGTGAACCAGAAGTGCATCCTTCAGAAATGCTTCATGGAAAAAAGAATGCAGACCAAGTTCACAACGTTTATGGCAACGAATGGGCGAAGTTGATTAATGATGGGTACAAAAAGGATTTTCCTAAAGTGCGTCCATTTATTCTTATGCGATCTGGTTATTCAGGTTCTCAAAAACATGGAATCATTCCGTGGTCTGGAGATGTGAATAGATCATGGGGTGGACTCAAACCACAAATGGAAATTTCCATGCAGATGGGCTTGCAAGGAATTGGTTACATGCATTCAGATTTGGGAGGTTTTGCAGGTGCGTATGACGACCCTGAATTATATTTAAGATGGCTTCAGTATGGTGTTTTTCAACCAGTTTTTCGTCCGCATGCGCAGGAAGAAGTACCAGCGGAACCAATTTTTAAAGATCCAAAGACAAAAAAGCTAGCCAAATCAGCTATCGAACTTCGTTATCGAATGTTGCCTTATAACTATACCTTAGCTTTTGAAAATCACAAGCTTGGAACACCATTGATTCGACCTGTTTTTTTCAATGACTCAGCAGCTCATTGGACCGAACCGAAAGCCGACTTATTTATGTGGGGAGATGCCTTGCTGGTTTATCCCATTCGAGATAAAAAGGCTTCTGATTCAATTACAATTCAATTGCCAGGAAATCATGTTTGGTTTGATTTTCATTCGGGAGAAAAAATCAAGTTAACATCGACCAGCTTTTGTTCTTTCGATAAGACAGTAGAAAACACTTTAACCAAAATCCCTGTTTTTGTAAAAGCGGGATCTTTTATTCCAATGACCAAAACAATTCAGTCCGTCGCAGAATTCGATCCAAATCAAACCCAAATTCATTTCTATTTCGATGAATCCGTGAAAACATCCGAAGGAACTTGGTACGATGATGATGGTTCAACCCAAAATGCATTTGAAAACGGAGCATATGAATTGACTAAATTTAGTTTTTTCGGAAAAATCGCGAAAAAGAAAACCATTTGCATTGAAAAAGAAGTTGGTTCGAATTACAAAGCGAAAATCAGTAAAATAGAATTAGTTATTCACGGAGCAAATGCAATAGAAGGAAACGTGAAAGTTGGTAAAAAAGATTATAAAATCGATCAAATTAAAAAAGGAGATTTACTGATAATTCCGATTTCATTTACATCAACAAAGTTGAAAATTGAGTTGATTCCTTAAAAAATTTGTTTGTGTCATTTTGACAATTATAAAAATAAAAATATATTTACATTAAAAAAAATACTGGTTCTAATCTAATTTTATGAAAAATAGCTACAGAATATATTCATTTTCAATTTTTTGTTTTCTTTTAACCACTTTTTCGTATGCTCAAAATGGAACAGTTAAAGGAATTGTAACAGACACAGAAGGAAATCCAATTTTCAATGCTACTGTCACCCTTGAAGGTAAAAATTTAGGTTCGAAAACAGCTGAATCGGGCTCTTTCGAAATAGGCAATATTCCTCCTGGAACGTATATATTGGTTTGTAAGTATTTTGGGTTAGAAACGTTTACTGAGAATATTTCGCTAACTGCAAATCAAGTTCTTCAAAAAAACATCTCTCTTTCAAAATCAAAAGAACTTGAAGAAGTTGTAGTAATCGGATATGGTACGACACGCACCAAAGATTTGACAGGTTCAGCAGTCGTAATTAATGAAAAGAATTTTACACAAGGTTCGATGTCAACTCCTGAACAGTTGATTATGGGTAAAGTATCCGGATTAAAAATCAACACAAACGACGGAGCTCCTGGATCTGGAAGCACATTGAGATTGCGTGGTGGAACTTCAATTAATGCGAGTAATGATCCATTGATTGTTGTGGATGGAGTTCCTCTGGACAACGGGGGAATTGCAGGAGCAGCCAATCCGCTTTCATTGATTAACCCAAACGATATCGCTTCATTTGTTGTTTTAAAAGATGCTTCTGCAACTGCGATTTACGGTTCTAGAGCTGCAAATGGAGTAATTATCATCACAACCAAAAAAGGGAGTTCAGGGAATGCTCCTCTGAAAGTTGTCTTTGATACAAAGCATTCTCTTTCAACGGTCGCTAAGTATGCGGATGTTTTGAGTGGCGATAGTTTGAGAAATTTAGTAAACCGAATTGGAAACCCAACACAAATTGGATTATTAGGTGATGCAAACACCGATTGGCAGCGTGAAGTTTTTAGACCAGCTTACGTAATCGATAACAACGTTTCATTGACCGGTGGAATTAAAAATTTACCTTATCGTTTATCTTTTGGTAATCGCGTTGAAAATGGCCTTTTGAAACGAGATCAATTCATGAGAAATTCGGTAACCTTAAATTTAACACCTTCATTTTTCGACAATAAACTACAAATTGAAGTAAATAATAAACTCGTAAATACACGTTCGTTTTTTGCTAATCGCGGGGCTCTAGGTGCTGCTTATTTCGACCCTACGCAACCTGTTTATTCGGATACAACAACTTATGGCGGTTATTTTGAATGGTTAGGAGCAAATGGAAATCCGAATACCTTATCAGCTAAAAATCCATTAGGATTAATAATGCAACGCGAGGATCAGAGTGATGTTTGGAGATTAATAGGAAATGCAAAAGTTACCTACAAAATACCTTTTTTAAATGGATTAAAAGTTGTCATAAATGGAGGAATTGATCAATCTGAAGGTACAGGTGTTACCACAACTGATAGTAATTCTGCTTCAGGATACTTCACAAGGGGTTCATACAGCCGATATAGGAGCAACAAGGGAAACAAATTATTAGAAGCTTATTTTAATTACAACAATAGCAATGGCACCGGAAATCAATTTTTGGTAATGGATTTAACTGCTGGTTATTCTTACCAGGACTGGTATTCTTCAAGTCCTAATTGGGCAACTTATAATCAAAAAGGTGATTCAATAATAGGCCCAGCCTCTGAATTTCCTTTTTACACGAAGAATTCAATATTGTCATTCTATTCAAGGGGAATTTTTACCATTAAGGACAGGTATGTTTTGAATGCTTCCCTCCGTTATGACGGTTCATCTCGTTTTAGCCCGGAAGCACGATGGGGACTTTTTCCTGCCGTTTCAGCAGCATGGATTATTTCTGATGAAGCTTTTTTCAAAAATAACATCAAAAAAGTTAACATGTTGAAAGTAAGAGCCGGTTATGGTGTTACTGGTCAGCAAGATGGAATTGGAGATTATGCATACATCTCGAATTATTTTGTAGGAACACAAACAGCTCAATACATTTTTGGACCAGATACCTTGTTGGTTTACAGACCTTCTGGATTTGATGCAAACTTACAGTGGGAGCAGACAAAATCATACAACATTGGTATCGATTTTGGGATTTTGAAAGATCGTTTTTCAGGTTCGGTTGAATTTTATCAAAAAATCACTTCTGATTTGCTTGCTGTTGTGCCAGTGGCAGCAGGAACAAATTTCACGAATGAAATTCTCACCAATGTTGGTAGTTTGAGCAACACCGGAGTTGAATTTTCTTTCAATGCAGGGGTTTTCGCAAATAAGAATTCCAGACTTGACATCATGGGGAATGCTTCTAGAAACATTAACCGAGTTATTAAACTTTCTCAAATTGAAGATGAAAATTCTGTAGGAGTTCAAATTGGCGGTATATCAGGTGGAATTGGTAATACTGTTCAAGTGCATCGGGTAAATTATCCAACTTATTCGTTTTTAGTTTACGAACAATTGTATGATTCCAATGGAGCTCCAATTCAAGTGGGACAACAGGCAACAATCGACATTAATAATGATGGCCAAATAACAACAGCAGACAAATGGAAAAACATTCATGCCTATGCTGACAGAAATGGCGATGGAGTAATCAATATAAATGACCGATATATCAATAACAAGGCAGCCGCAGATTGGTTTTTAGGTTTGTCATTAAATTACCAATACAAGAAGTGGTCATTTGGTATGTCAATGAGAAGTGAAATTGGTGGATATATTTACAATAATATTCATTCGAATGCCGGAACGTTTCAATCACTGAATGGAACCCAAGGATTTTTGAATAACATAAGCTCGTTATACTATGAGGATGAAATTCAAAAAATTGCAACCAACCAATTATTAAGTGATCATTATTTGGAACGAGCAGACTTTTTAAGAATTGACTACATAAGCGCAGGCTATAATTTTGGTAAGCTTAAACTTTTAAATAATAAAGTAGGGCTTAATGCCAATTTGGTCGTAAATAATGTGTTTGTATTTACAAATTATTCGGGTCTTGATCCAGAAATTGGAGGAGGGATCGATAACAATATTTATCCTAGACCACGCATGTATTCATTGAATTTAACATTTGATTTCTAATAAAATAGACTATGAAAAAAATACTTTTTTCTTCGATTTTAATTGGTGCTGCTATCACACTAGCCGTTTCAACTTCTTGTAAGAAACAACTAAATCAATCACCTCGGTATGGACTGAATGCAGAGGTTGTTTACAGTGATCCAAATAATTATATCAACGTATTAGCTAAGCTTTACTCAGGTTTATCCATGACAGGTTTGTCAGGCCCGGCAGGTGCAGGTGATATTGCTGGAATGGACGAAGGATTTTCTGCATACGTCCGTGTATTATGGAATTTACAAGAACTTCCGACCGATGAAGCAGTATGCGGTTGGTCTGATCCCGGAATTCCAGCAATGAATAAGAGTGAATGGACAGCGGATGATGGTTGGATTAAAGGAATGTACTACCGCATGTACTATCAAATTACTTTGTGTAATGAATTTATTTGGCAATCACGTGATGAAAAATTAGACGAACGTGGATTCTCACAAGCAGATAAGGATAAAATTAAAACCTACAGAAATGAAGCAAGATTTTTACGTGCTTTAAGTTATTATCATGCTTTAGACTTATTTGGAAATGTTCCTTTTGTAGATGAGAATGATCGAGTTGGTGCATTTCAACCGGAAAGAATAACACGTCCAGCTTTATTTACCTATATTGAAAATGAGTTATTAGATGTTGAAGACCAATTGCTTAGTCCGGGAATTGCTCCATACGGGAGAGCAAACAAATCTGCCGCACAAACATTA
>VGML01000084.1 GCA_016866415.1 Bacteroidota bacterium
CACTTCCTGTCGAGCCATTTGGTCCTGAGGCTCAAGTAATCATTGAGGATGAGCTTTTGGAATTGACTCCGGAAAACATTCAGATTTTAGATCAGAATAATTCGAATGAGCCATTGAAAAACATGGTTCGGGATAATAATGATGCGCGTCAAAAATCGTTTGATGATTATTCACAGAACAAATCTTCAGGCGACCCAGCTAAAACGGCCATAGAATACGAACAGAAACTTTTTGAGGAAGCTGGAGGACGAAAGGAACGAGAAAAGATTGTGAAGGAAATGGAAGATCGAAAATCATCAAAATCAAACCAAACGAACTCAAATGCTTCCAAATCGAATGATGTTTCTCAATCCGGAAAGCAAAATCAATACGCAGGAAATGTGATGGTGGATTTCAGCGTTCCGGGAAGAACAGCTTTTGAAGGAAATAATTGGTATGTGCGCAATCCTGGCTATACGTGTGGACGAGGTTCAGGAACAGTCTATGTTGCGATTTCCGTGAGCCAATCTGGTTACGTGTCAAAAGCGACTTACGACCCATCCAAAAGCAAAAATGCATCTTCATGTATGATTGAACAAGCGGAAAAGTATGCGAAACTATCGAGATTCAACTATTCTGGTATTGCTCCAACGCAAGTTTCTGGCTACATCATCTATCAATTTGTTTCTCAATAGTTGATTAATTATCAATCAAAAACATGTTTATTTATTAAGAAATAATTTTAACTTTGTTTAAAAGAAAGTCAAATGTTTATTTCTAAAAATTTAAAAGTGCTTCGAAAACGATTAAAAAAGTCGCAAGAAGAGGTAGCGCAAGAACTAAATATGCATCGTTCAACATACAGCGGTTATGAAAACGACGTCGCAACACCAAATATTGAAAACCTCTTAATCTTTAGTAAATACTATCAGATTTCTATTGATGATTTGATTCAAAAAGATTTGTCTAGTCTGACCGTAAATGAGTGGGAACGTTTTTCAAATGAATGGAAAACTCAGGCAAAAGGTTCGAATCTGCGTGTTTTGACATCGGTGGTAGATCAACAAAACGAAGAGGTTATTGAGTTAATTCCTGAAAAAGCACGAGCCGGTTATGTTGCTGGGTTTTCGGATCCTGAATTTGTTCGCGAATTACCAAGTTTGCATCTGCCATTTCTGTCTAAAAATAAAAAGTATAGAGCTTTTCCGATTACGGGTGATTCCATGCCGCCAGTGGTTTCAGGTTCATTCGTTGTTGGAGAGTTTGTTCAAGATTGGACATCTATTAAAAATGGCACTCCTTGTATTCTGGTTTCCAAGGAAGAGGGAATCGTATTCAAGTTTTTGTATTCCCATTTGGATGACAATCAAACATTTTTATTGATTTCTTCTAATCCCAACTTCGAACCCTATTCAGTTCATATTTCAGAAGTGCTTGAAATTTGGAAATTTGTCTCATACATTTCAAGTGAAATTCCCAATGTTCGCCTAGATGAACACGATTTGTCAACTACATTTCGAAATCTGCATCAAGATATTTTCAGGATATTGAATCGAATTGACTCCAAAGCCTAATTTTTTCGCATACTTTCGGTCTCCATTGTGTATCTTTGCGACCTAATTAATTTTTGAAAAATGATTCGAGTAACATTACCGGATGGATCGGTTCGAGAATATGAAAAAGGCACAACTGCTTTGGGTGTTGCACAAAGTATATCAGAAGGATTAGCGAGGAATGTCCTTGCTGCAAAAATCAATGACGAAGTGAAAGATGCGACGCTTCCAATTAATGACGATGTTTCTTTACAATTATTAACTTGGAATGACGAGGAGGGGAAGTCGACTATGTGGCATTCTTCTGCGCATTTGATGGCAGAAGCACTCGAATTCTTCTATCCAGGAATTAAGTTGGCAATTGGTCCGCCTGTGACAAATGGGTTTTACTACGATGTCGATTTTATGGATTACTCAATTAAAGAAGAAGATTTAGCGAAAATAGAACAAAAAATGAAGGAACTTGCGAAAGAAAAAAATAGTTTTGTTCGCAAGGAAATTTCTAAGTCAGAAGCGATTGCTTATTTTGAAGATAAAAAAGATCCTTACAAACTTGAATTGCTTTCTGAGCTTGAAGATGGAACCATAACTTTTTACACGCAAGGGAATTTTACAGATTTATGTAGAGGACCACATTTGCCGGATACAGGGTTCATTAAGGCTGTTAAATTGACATCAATTGCAGGAGCATATTGGCGTGGAGATGAAAAAAATAAGCAGTTGACTCGCATTTATGGAATTACGTTTCCAAAGCAAGCTGAATTGACTGAATATGTAGAGAAAGTTGAAGAAGCAAAACGACGCGACCACCGTAAACTCGGAAAAGAATTGGAGCTTTTTACGTTCTCACAGAAAGTTGGTCAGGGTTTGCCCATGTGGTTACCTAAAGGTGCTGCACTGCGCGAGCGTCTTGAGACATTTTTGAAAAAAGCGCAACGTGCTGCAGGGTATCAACAAGTAATTACACCACATATTGGGAATAAAGAATTATATGTTACTTCGGGCCATTACGAAAAATATGGTGCAGATTCCTTCCAACCAATTAGGACACCTGATCCCAACGAGGAGTTTTACCTAAAGCCGATGAATTGCCCTCATCATTGTGAAATATTTAAATCGAAGCCAAGGTCTTACAAAGATTTGCCTGCTCGATTTGCCGAATTTGGAACAGTTTATCGTTATGAGCAATCAGGAGAATTACATGGTCTAACGCGCGTTCGGGGTTTTACGCAAGATGATGCTCACATTTTCTGTACACAAGAACAGGTCAAAGATGAGTTTAAAAAAGTAATTGATATTGTCCTATATGTTTTGAAGACATTGGATTTCAAGAACTTTAAAGCGCAAATTTCATTAAGAGATAAAGTTAATCGTTCTAAATACATAGGCTCTGAAGAGAATTGGGTGAAAGCTGAGTCAGCAATCATTGAAGCCGCTGCTGAAAAGAATTTACCAACTGTTGTTGAGTATGGCGAGGCTGCATTTTATGGTCCAAAATTAGACTTTATGGTTCAAGATGCCCTTGGTCGTGAATGGCAATTAGGGACAATTCAAGTTGATTATAATCTTCCAGAACGATTTGAATTGGAATACATTGGAGCTGATAACCAAAAGCATAGACCAGTTATGATCCACAGGGCTCCTTTTGGATCTATGGAGCGTTTTTTGGCTGTTTTACTTGAACATTGTGCTGGAGACTTTCCGTTATGGCTGACAACAGAACAGTTTATTGTGCTGCCAATTTCTGAGAAATTCAATGACTTTGCACAAAAAGTTTCAGAATTCCTAAATAATTCCGATATTCGCGGTCTTGTTGACGACCGAAACGAAAAAATCGGTAAGAAAATACGTGATGCTGAATTGGCTAAAGTGCCATTCATGTTGATTGTTGGTGAAAAAGAATTTGATTTAAATCAAGTATCTGTTCGTCAAAGAGGAGCTGGAGATTTAGGATCTGTTTCTTTGGAGAAATTTATTGAAATGGTTAATGTTGCTGTTAATCGTGAGTTGTCAACAGAAATTTAAATAGTTTAATGAGAAAAAACACAAGACCGTTTGTAAAAAGAGAAGAAGAAGCACTTCATCGTATAAATGATAAGATTTTTGCATCTGAAATTCGATTGGTATTTGAAGGAGAAGAACCACAGGTAATGTCTTTATCCAAAGCTATCGCAATGGCTGAGGAACAAGAATTAGACTTAGTTGAAATTTCTCCAAATGCGAATCCACCGGTTTGCAAGATCATGGATTACAAAAAGTTCTTGTATAATCAAAAACGTAAGCAAAAAGAACTCAAAGCAAAACAAAGCAAGGTTGTTGTTAAAGAAATTCGTTTCGGCCCAAATACAGATGATCACGATTTTAATTTCAAATTAGCACATGCGAAAAAGTTCTTGGAGGAAGGAAGTAAAGTTAAGGCCTATGTATTCTTTAGAGGTCGTACTATTGTGTTTAAGGATAGGGGAGAGATTTTACTTTTGAAATTTGCTCAGGAACTTGCCGAAGTTGGTGTAGTTGAGCAGTTGCCAAAACTAGAAGGGAAGAAAATGATACTAATGATTAATTCGAAGAAGAAATAATTTTAGATGAAAGTGAAGAACTCAAAGTTGAAAGAAAATAATTATCAACTTTTAGTTTTCAACTTTCAACTCTATAAAGAAGCTGATATAGATGTTTAACTCAAAAAAGAAGTAAAATGCCTAAAATGAAAACAAAATCCAGTGCAAAGAAGCGATTCACGATTACTGGAAGTGGAAAGATTAAGCGTAAGCACGCTTTCAAAAGCCACATTTTAACTAAAATGGCTACAAAGCGTAAGCGTAACCTAACACATGCAGGATTGGTTCATTCATCGGATCTTTCCAATGTGAAGTTGCAATTATGTATGAAGTAGTAAATAGAGGTTTATTAAATTGTTTAACCAAGTAATGAGTAACTAAGATTCGTTTAAACGAACACTCCTTATTAAAAAACTTAAAATTATGCCAAGATCAGTAAATCACGTAGCATCAAGAGCAAGAAGAAAAAACTTGATGAAACTAGCCAAAGGATACTTTGGTCGTAGAAAAAATGTTTGGACCGTTGCTAAAAACGCCGTTGAAAAAGGGCTGTTATATGCGTATTCGGGTCGTAAACAAAAGAAAAGAAATTTCCGTTCACTTTGGATTACGCGTATCAACGCAGGTGCAAGGTTACACGGAATGAGTTACTCAAAATTTATGGGTGAAGTCAACAAAAGCGGAATTGAATTAAATCGTAAAGTTCTTGCTGATTTAGCAATGAATCATCCGGAAGCGTTCAAAGCAGTTGTTAATCAACTCAAGAAATAAATACAAAACTATATCAGCGGACGGCTATCTCTTTTGAGGTAGCCTTTTTTTTGAAATACGAATCCTAAAATCTTTCCAAAACACCGGCAGCACCTTGACCTGTTCCGACACACATGGTTACAACCCCATATTTTTGGTTTCTTTTTTTCAATTCATTTAGAATTTGAACTGATAGCTTTGCTCCCGTGCATCCAAGTGGATGTCCAAGAGCAATTGCTCCACCATTCACATTGACCAATTCAGGATTGACACCTGTTTCTCGAATTACGGCTAGAGCTTGGGATGCAAATGCTTCGTTTAATTCGAATAAATTAATGTCATTAATGGTTAATCCAGCATGCTTTAGTGCTTTTGGAATCGCATCAACCGGACCAATCCCCATGATTCTCGGCTCTACCCCAACTAGCGCATAGGATTTTAAACGAGCGATTGGCTCAATGTTTAATTCTTTCATCATTTTCTCAGACATTACAATTACAAATGCAGCTCCATCCGAAGTTTGAGAGGAATTACCCGCAGTTACTGAACCGTTGCTAGCAAAAACAGGCTTAAGACCATTTAAAGCTTCAATCGCACTCGCGCGGGGTCCTTCATCCGTTTCGACAGTGAATTTTTTTACCTGACGTTTTTCATTTTCATCCAGAAAAATATGTTCGACTTCAATTGGAACGATATCGTCTTTGAATCTGCCTGATTGAATGGCTGCTAACGCTTTATTGTGTGAATTTAACGCAAACAAATCTTGATCTTCACGAGAGATTCCGTATTGTTTAGCAACAGCTTCAGCAGTTAATCCCATTCCCCAATAGTAAGTTGGATTTTCTTTTCCAACTTTGGGATTTGGAACGATTCTCCAACCACCCATGGCCATTATTGACATAGATTCAGCTCCTCCAGCAATGATGCAATCGGCCATTCCTGCTTCAATTTTTGCTTGGGCAATGGCTATTGTTTCTATACCTGATGAACAATAACGATTTACGGTCATTCCTGGAACTTTATCCGTTTTTAAACCCATAAGGGAAATCATACGAGCTACATTTAAGCCTTGCTCTGCCTCTGGAGTTGCATTTCCTACTATTACATCATCAATTCTTTCTTTGTCTAAATTTGGAATTGATGCTACCAAATGTTCGATAACCCGTGCAGCTAGATCATCTGGACGATAAAAACGGAAACCACCTTTTCCGGCTTTTCCGACAGCTGAGCGATATCCAGCAACGATATAAGAAGTGTTTGACATAAATAAAATTTTCCCTAAAGTAAATGTTTTTTTCTTAAAGGGAATGAAAATTAAAAATTAAATTTTCGATTTTATGAAGTTTATGAGCACTGGTAAAATAGAAATAAAAATAATCCCTAAACAAACAATGTCTATGTGTTCACGGATCCATTCTACTTCTCCCAAGAGATAACCCGCTATCGTTAAGCTGAAAATCCAGAGAAAACCTCCAAGTAGATCAAATAGTAGAAATTTCCTGTAATCCATCTTGCCAATTCCAGCTGCAAATGGAGCAAAAGTTCTAATAAATGGAACAAACCGCGCCATGATGATTGCTTTAACTCCATTTTTTTCAAAAAAAGCCTCCGTTTGAACCAAATACTTTTCATTGACGAGCTGTCGACCATTAAATTTTACGGTGAATACACGCAATCCCACTTTTCTCCCAATCCAATAATTGCAATTATCACCAAGCACGGCTGCTATGAAAAGTAGAATTAAAAGAGCAGATAAATTTAATTCTCCTGATGCAGCGAAAAGTCCTGCAGTAAATAACAAGGAATCTCCAGGAAGAAAAGGCATTGCTACCAATCCAGTTTCTATGAAAATCACCAAAAATAGAATAACATAAATGGCAGTTCCGTAATTTTGAAAAAACCATTGAAAATCTAAATTCAGAATGTGTTTGAAAATTTCGATTAATTCCATTAGTCTAGTTGTAAGGTATTGTCAATTTGATTCGCCCATTCTGTTATTCCTCCTTCAAGTACAATTAGATTTGTGATTTTATGTTCTGTTTCCAAGAAATTAACAATTGCTTCTGCTCGTTTTCCAGATTTACACATAATCACATGGTCCTTTTCAGAGTGAAGTTTTTCAATGTTCAGGGTTAATTCTGCCATCGGTATATTTCTAAAACCAGCATTACAAGCTTCAAATTCATAAGGTTCACGAATGTCAACTACCTCAACTTCATTGTTGTCTAACCTTTTTTTACAGTCTAGGGGTGAAATAAAACGCATAATCTTTGGCAAATATAAGATTTTGAATTTAGTATCTATTTTTTCAAGAGCACAAGGGTAAAATGATTGCTCCGTTATTAAGAGATTTAGAATTTTCAATCCAAGGCATAAAAAATGTATTTTTTGGGCTATTGTTCATCGATTTCTCAGAATGAACGAATTGAAATTTTTGATTATTAATATTCAAAATGAAATCCGAATTTTCTTTAGTTACATTTATATTAAGATTTGAGATTAATAGATTCAATGTCTTATTCCTGATCGAATAATAGTGTATTTTACCAGGAAAACATTTTAAGTAACTTTCTGCTGTGAATTTAATTTTATCAAGGTTTTGAATATCATCATTATAAAGGCAAATGAGTTGGTTTTTACTCTTAATTATCAATGACAATTTATTTTGATTCAAAACACAAATGTGACTTTCGTTCAATGAATTCCATCTGTAATAAATGACATATATTAGGGAAATTGAAAAAGCTAAAGCAGTGATTTTCCATATTAAGCGATTGGTTGTGATTTTTACAAGAAAGAAAATGAGAAAAGATATAATCGGAACAAGGATGAAAGGTAGGTTAAACCCATATGCGACGGCTCCGGGTAAATGCTCAACCCATTGAATAAAATAAAGCATTCCTGCAATTGAAATCATTAAAAGAAAACCAGTTAGTTTTCCTAATAATGGAATAAAGTGTAAGGCAAATAAGGCGATTCCAAGACCTAAGACCAATCCGGAAACGACCATTAAACCAATATTTGCGATTGCAAAGTAATTCGGGAATTGATGGAAATAGTAAAGTGTCAGTGGAACTGTCATACATTGCGCAGCAAAACCGACTGCTGTTCCTTGCCAGAAATATTTGATGAGTTTACTTTTCGGTTGATACCAATTTTCGATCGGACGATATAAGGTGTAAATTCCAACCATTGCGAGGTAAGAGAGTTGAAATCCAATGTCGAATAAAAACATCGGTTGAAAAAGCAAAAGCACAAAAGCAGAGAAGAATAAACTATTTATGTTGTTTTGCTCCTTTCCGAAAAATTGCGCCAACACCAAAATTGTAAACATGAAAATGGAACGGATAACGCTTGGGGAAAATCCGGTTAAAATGGAGTAAATCCACAACATAACAAGTATTGATAAAATGGCTTTTTTTCTTGAAATAAGTCGTGAAAAAAACTTGGCGACTTCCATTAGAATTTGAAGAATTAATCCGATGTGTAAGCCCGAAACAGCCAAAACGTGCATCGCGCCAGTTGCAGAAAATGAATTTTTTGTTTCACTGTCAAGCATTGATTTATCTCCCAAAATAATGGCTTTGGCCACGGCAAGATTTTCGCCTTCCAAATGGCTTTCTAACATTTTATTGAAAGAAGTTTGAAGAGAATAAATGAACTCTTGGAATAAATTTCGTTCGAAACAATCAAGTAATATGAAGCTATTTTCATCGATGAAACTCATCGTTCGAATTCCTTTCGTTTTCCAAAAAAGTTCCATGTCGAATTCACCGGGATTTCCTTTGTTTTCTATTGGAATAAGATCGGATTGAACCAACACGTAATCATTCACATCAAATACAGAACTAGTTTGGCAATAAAAAACGATTCGTTCACTTTTTTTCTCCTTGTCATTAAGCAATGTTATTTCACCAATTCCTTTCGACCAGCCATCCTTTTTCGGTTGAAA
>VGML01000085.1 GCA_016866415.1 Bacteroidota bacterium
TGCGTAACACTTGTTTTTTCTTTTGTGCTGTGGTTCTGTTGCTACGACTTACGTCTTCGCGAACCGCAACTTCAGTCAAAACTGCGTTAATGCTGTATGAAAGTTAGGTGGGAGTGAAACTATTTCTTTTGATACGAAGCAAAATTATGTTTCTCCCCTTGCCTATCCGCCGGCAGGTGGAAGGGGAGATTAAGAGGGGTGAACATTTGTTTATGTGGTCACCCTCCTCTATCCTCCTTCAATGGAAGAAGCTAAAATCTAACTTTGTTTTGAAATGGTATTTAAAAATTAATGCCTAAATTTCCATTAAACAAACGGATGCTTGAGTTGATTGGTTTTTGATAAAAGGGAATCGTTGATTTTTTTATTTGTAGAGGCTTTAGAACACCATGGGAATGTTTATTTATCGAGAAATCAAAACATTTCTCTCACTCAAAATCCTATTTTCCCAAAATAAATCCCTAACTTTGCACCCTATTTTTAGAATCGCACCCTTAAAGCGATGTTTTTGATTATTAACCACTTTCGGAAGTTAGGGGATTTCGGGATACAAATTTTAACAGCCACATGGCAAATTCTATTAACCCGCAGGGATCTGCAGATTTTGATTGGGAAGCTCTTCAATTAGACGGCTACTCAAAAGTTCAACGTTCAGAAATGTCTGATCGTTACGAAAAAACCTTGACTTCAATCAACGAGAAAGAAGTAATTCAAGGAACAGTTGCAATGCTTAACAAGAAAGAAGTAATCGTAAATATCGGTTACAAATCTGAAGGCGTTGTTGCAGCAAACGAATTCCGTTACAACCCGGATTTAAAGGTTGGAGATACAGTTGACGTTTATGTTGAATGTCGTGAAGACAAAACAGGTCAATTAATTGTTTCTCACAGAACAGCACGTATGCACAGCGCTTGGATTCGTGTGAATGACGTTTTACGTTCAGGTGAAATCATCACTGGTTATGTAAAATGCAGAACAAAAGGTGGACTTATCGTGGATGTTTTCGGAATCGAAGCATTCTTACCTGGTTCACAAATTGATGTTAAGCCAATCCGTGACTATGATGTTTACGTTGGTAAAAACATGGAATTCAAAGTAGTAAAAATCAATGAAGAATTCAGAAACGTTGTTGTTTCTCACAAAGCGTTGATTGAAGCTGAATTAGAAGAACAAAAGAAACAAATCATTTCCGGTCTAGAAAAAGGACAAGTATTGGAAGGCGTTGTGAAAAACGTAACTTCTTATGGTGTATTCATCGATCTTGGTGGAGTAGACGGCTTGATTCACATTACAGACCTTTCTTGGGGTCGCGTTACGCATCCTGAAGAATTGTTGGAGCTTGACCAAAAAATCAACGTGGTTATCCTTGACTTCGATGATGACAAAAAACGAATCGCTCTTGGTTTAAAACAATTGCAACCACATCCATGGGATTCTTTAGATGCTAACTTACAAGTTGGTGACAAAGTTTCAGGAAAAGTAGTTGTGATGGCTGATTACGGTGCGTTTATCGAAATCGCTCCGGGAGTTGAAGGTTTGATCCATGTTTCAGAAATGAGCTGGTCACAACATTTACGTTCAGCACAAGATTTCATGAATATCGGTGATACAGTTGAGGCAGTAATCTTGACCTTAGATCGTGAAGAGCGCAAAATGTCTTTGGGTATCAAGCAATTAATGCCGGATCCATGGAATGATATCGAAGTGAAATACTCAGTTGGTTCTAAGCACAAAGCGAAAGTTCGTAACTTCACCAATTTTGGTGTATTCGTTGAATTGGAAGAAGGAGTTGACGGATTGATCCACATCTCTGACCTTTCTTGGCAAAAGAAAATCAAGCATCCATCTGAATTCTGTAAAGTAGGTGAAGAAATGGAAGTAGTTGTTTTGGAAATCGATCGCGATAACCGAAGAATTTCTTTAGGTCACAAACAATTGGAAGAAAATCCTTGGGATGTTTTTGAATCTACATTTGCTGAAGGTTCAGTTCACAGCGGTACTATCATCGATATGAAGGATAAATCTGGAATCGTTTCCCTTCCTTATGGTGTTGAAGGAATTTGTCCCTCTAAGCATTTGAGAAAAGAAGACGGAAGCAACGCGAAAGTTGAAGAAGTTCTTGATTTCAAAGTAATTGAATTCAGCAAAGATGCTAAGAAGATTGTTGTTTCTCATACACGCACGTTTGAGGAAGGTGAAAACAAACCAGCTTCTGCAAAAGTTGGTAAAAAGCCAGTAGGTTCCTCAACTGGTAAGGCAGTGAAAGCAATCAACCAAAGTTCTGAAAAATCTACATTAGGTGATTTGGATGCACTTTCAGCATTGAAAGAAAAAATGGAAAAAGGAGAATAATTCCGATTTTCTAAAATACAAAAGAGGCTATCAGAATTGACAGCCTCTTTTTTTATACTACAAACAATTTAATCCTGAGAATTAAAGCTCAGTTTTGTCATAAAACTTTTCCTGAATTTCTAATTTCCGATTCAAGCTGCATAAGCCCATCCTCTTCGCGTAATTCTAACTGTCATCTTTCCTGTAGACTTGAAAGCAGGAAAAAAATAATTTGCAATTTCATACGTATGAAAATAAAATCTATCAGTAATCATTAACGGAAATTCAACTGTTTCACCTTTGATATCAATCTCTTTTATCCTTTTGTACAGAGCAATCGCATTAATTGCCTATTTAATTTTATTCACTAAGGTACTACTTTCGTCTTTCTTCAGAACCACATCCAGAGCATCTCTTGATCCCTTCAAAAACGTTATTGAATCGTCCCTAATTTATTGTTTAAAATTTAATTGAACAAATTCATCTAAATGAGGAATAATGCTCAAACTTATCTTTAATAAAAACGATTAATTCCATTTCGGAAGCAGTTTTTAAAAATGATTCATCGACATTCAAAAACGTAATAAATTCATCAAATTCTTCCTCTGTTAAGTTGATTATTTCATAGGCGACATAAACCCTTAGAAGTTCTTTAACTACTCTACGTTGGTCATTTTTATAGGTTTGTTCGGCTATCCAAGCTTTATTTTTTTCCTTTTTTGAGAACGCTTGATATAAAGCAGTGATTGGACTTTGCAGGACTTCAATTCCTGTCACCAATTTAGTTTCTCTTAGCGACAATGATTGCCTCTCTTCCTTAATCTGATCGAGTGTTTTTAATGGCCTAATAACAACTTCCTTTATTTCTTGTGGCAACTTTTCGATATACGCTAAAACTATACATTGACAATTCGAATCTGGTTTAGCGACGAATTCATAAATCGGATAACCTTTTGTAGAGATGGAGAGTTTATCGCCCGAAGAAACATAAACTGAAAACGTTCCATCAGGTTGACCAAAAACACCTCTTCCTGTGCTTCGGTCGATAATCATGACATTATAAAATAATTGTGGATTTAAACTATCGACGACCCTTCCACTTACATATACTTTATCACATTGAGCTGATGATAATTTACCAAAAAAAATAAAAAGAAAAATTATGGTGAACCTCATTGAAAAGCGCTTTAACAAAAAGAATATCTTCTTACAATTTCTCGAAATACCAATCAAAGTTCAAGAAATTGGATAAAACTAAAATAAATGGTAATGAAATTGAGAACAACCAAAAAAGAACGAAAAATAACTTGACAATTTTGGATACATCATAATTTATTGGAGCAATCAAGACAGAATTAACATGTGAAGCCAAAACTTCATCATTCGATTCTTCAGAAATCTCCAAATACTTTTTTAGCGCTGGTGTTTCATCAATGACCACATCACGAATTAAGGCATAACTTCTGTTTGGAAGTTCTTCATAGGTGGAAATGTAATTAACATTCAATTGATCTAGTTTTTTACGAATGATATAATTTCGCTGAATACTTCGAATTTTAATGGCCATGATAAATCCGAATCCAATCATCATCCAACTATTTATCAAGAAACCAAACCCAATCAAAGTAAGAGATGAAAGCAATGCAAAAACTAACAAGAATAAATCTCTTCTTCGATTAACCATCAATTTAAAAAGCTGGCCTCCATCAAGCGGGTCAATAGGTAAAAGATTGACGACATTTAGAAATAGAAATAGAAAACTCAATTCTACTAGCCAATCAAATTTATAAATCGAGGAAAGTACAAGTAAAACTACACCCAAATACAAACCAGGAAACGGACCTGCAGAAACAACAATAAAACTCTGTTTTTGAGAATACTTATCTTTCGATCCTTGGACAAAAGCTCCCATAAGTGGAATGAACAGCATGCGGACATTTTCATATTTGTACAGCTTCATAAATGCATAATGTCCCATTTCATGAATAAATAAGACCAGTATCAAAAAAAGGACAAACTGGAGTTGATCATTAAAAACTAAGAGAAAAACACCTACGAACAAAACGATTGAAAAAGCCGTCAACCCCCAATTGCTCTCTACCTTAACCTTTTCAATAAATGGTTTTTCAGGATAATATTCGTGTTCTTCCATAGTTACATACCAGGCATTCCACCCATTCCTTTAAGTTTGCTCATCATTCCCATCATATTTCGAGGGTTGCTCATCATTTTCATCATTTTTCGCATGTCATCAAATTGCTTCATTAATTTGTTGACTTCTTGAATGTTAGTTCCACTGCCACGGGCAATTCTATTTTTTCGAGACGTATTTAATAGTCCTGGATTCGCACGTTCTTTTGGAGTCATGGAGAGAATAATTGCTTCAACACCTTTAAATGCATCATCGGGAACATCAACATCTTTCATCGCTTTCCCCATTCCAGGTATCATTCCCATGAGATCCTTCACATTTCCCATTTTCTTTATTTGCTGAAGCTGAGCGAGAAAATCATTGAAATCAAATTGATCCTTCATGATTTTTTTCTGCAACTTACGCGCCTCTTCCTCGTCAAATTGCTCCTGAGCCTTTTCTACAAGTGAAACAACATCACCCATTCCCAAGATTCTATCGGCCATTCGAGAAGGATAGAATACATCCAAGGCATCCATCTTCTCCCCTGTTCCAACAAATTTGATTGGTTTATTGACAATTGCTTTGATAGACAAAGCCGCACCACCTCGTGTGTCACCATCTAGTTTTGTTAAGACAACACCATCAAAATTAATTTTATCATTGAACGCTTTAGCCGTATTTACAGCATCTTGTCCAGTCATGGAATCCACAACGAATAATGTTTCTGAAGGATTTATTGCTGCCTTTACGCGTGCAATTTCATCCATCATTTGTTGGTCAATTGCCAAACGACCTGCCGTATCGACTATAACCACATTAAACCCTTTGCTTCTTCCGTGATTAATGGCATTTGTGGCAATTTTTACTGGATCTTTATCTTCTCGATCGGAAAAAACTTCGATTTCAAGTTGCTCTCCCAACACATGAAGTTGATCAATCGCTGCAGGACGATAAACGTCGCAAGCTACCAACAATACTTTTTTTCCTTTTTTCTTTGATAAATAATTACCAAGTTTACCTGTAAAAGTAGTCTTACCTGATCCTTGAAGACCCGACATCAAAATTACAGCTGGATTACCTTTAAGATTAATCTCAGACTCATTCCCGCCCATTAATTCGACCAATTCCTCATGGCATATTTTCACCATCAATTGTCCTGGGGAAACTGATCGAAGCACATCTCGACCAAGTGCCTTTTCTTTTACTGTATTGGTGAAATTCTTAGCCGTATTGAAATTAACATCCGCGTCAAGCAATGCTCTTCTCACCTCTTTCAAGGTTTCAGCTACGTTAATTTCGGTAATTTGACCTTGACCTTTAAGAACTTTAAATGCTCTTTCAAATTTATCAGTTAGATTTTCAAACATGTGTAAACTTTAATGAATAACAAAGTTAGTGTTTTATTAAACTTTTGTCAACGAAAATTGAAGCTAAAATAGATTAAACTGCCTTTTTTGCTGAGAATACAGACCAAACAAGAGATAGCAATAAAACACTTCCTAGAATTACCAAAGAAACCAAGGCATCTAAATGATAGATTGGTGAAAAAATCATCTTTAAACCTATAAAACTTAAAATAACCGCCAATCCATATTTCAATTTCGAGAACATATGAATGAAATTAGCCAAAAGGAAATATAAACTTCTCAATCCTAGAATGGCAAATATATTCGACATATAAAGAATAAAAGGGTCATCGGGCGCAATTGCAAAAATGGCTGGAATGGAATCAATCGCAAAAATTAAATCTGTAGTTTCTATCACGGCCAGAACCAACATTAAGCGCGTAGCAAACCTGATTTTCATTTTTTTTACAATGAATTTCCCTTCATAAAATTCGTCAGATACAGGAAAAAATTTTCGAACAATTCGAGCTCCAAACGATTTACCAAAATCTTTTTCATCGTCCTCGTCTTCTTTTACAAATGCTGATTTTAAGCCAGCATAAACTAAGAAAACGCCGAAAATAGTGAGTAATAAATTTACCCTCAGTGATTTTCCAAAAAGCTCAAAAACAGGAAGATAAGTGAGATTAATCAATTCAACGCCGGAGAAAATAAATATCGCTCGCATTACCAAAGCACCAATAATTCCCCAAAAAAGTACTTTGTGATGCAACTCTTTGGGAACTTTAAAGAAGCCGAAAACCAAAATAAATACAAATAAATTATCGACGGAAAGAGCCTTTTCGATCCAATAAGCCGATTGAAACTGGGCGAATTTTTCAACATTCGTTTGACTTAATAGGAAAAGTGAAAAAACCATTGAAAGTGAAATCCACACAACCGACCAAATAACAGCTTCTTTGTTTGAGATAGCGTGACTTTTTCGATTAAAGACACCAAGATCCAAAGCCAACATAAAAATTACAACTAGGGCAAAAATCGCAATTAATAAAGGCTGAGAAGCAATGTTCATTTATTTTTTTGACAAAACTAGTGAATCACATGACACATTTTTATTGAAAGCAGTTTCATTATTCACAAAAGCAGGTTCATTAAGAAAAAATAACAATCTAGTCAATCGGCATAGTTATTGACAACGCATTTGTGGGAAAAACAAAATGGAACTAATTTTTATGCGAATTGCTCAATTAAATTTGAAGAAAATAAAATAAACCAACGAATGAAATCAAGTCTAATTACCATTTTTGCTGCAACCTTGTTATTTCAAAGTTGCGCTCAATCTGTTGAAAAATCCAAAAAGAATCCAATAAAAGAACAACCTAAAGTTGAAACGACCTTCGAATTAAAGGATTTTCTTTCGGAAAACAAGGAATTGGATGAAGAAGTAAACCTGGTTTTTTCGCAACTAGACGACACATCAATAGTTGCACAATTAATTATGCCAGCTGTGGGCAGATTAGGCCAAACAAAAGAAACCATTGATCAGCACATCAAAGATCGCGTTATTGGTGGCGTTTTAATGTTGAATGGTACAAAGGATGAATTCACTTCTTGGATTAAGGATTTTGAGAAAAACAATAAAGCGAAAGGAAACTTACCTTTTCTGTACAGCGCGGACGCAGAACCAAGTTTAGTAAATCGCAAAATTGCAGGATCAACACCTGTAAAAAAAGCGAATGAGCTTTCGAGCATTGATGAGGTTAGATCAGTGGCTGAAACGATTTCAAAAGATTTGAATGACATTGGAATTAACTATAATTTTTCGCCGGTTGTGGATATGTCTCCGAATAAAACCGTTGGATTCAGAAGTTTCGGTGCAGTTCCTGCGAACATTATTCCTTGGTCTGATGCGTTTATTCAAACAACGCAACAAAACAACATCATCGCAACTGCAAAGCATTTTCCTGGGCATGGATTAGTTTCAGGCGATACGCACAAAGCCTTGCAAATGATTGATGGTGAAATGAAAGAGATTAAAAATTACCCAGAATTAATCACAAATGGAGTATTATCCATCATGGTCGCTCACATCGCTGTTCAGAACAACAAAGAATACAGCACTGACGGACTTCCATCTACGTGTTCTGAAAAAATCGTAACGAAACTTTTAAAAGATAGCTTAGGCTTCAAAGGTTTGATTGTAACAGACGCAATGAACATGGGCGGTGTTGTGAATGTTCCAAACGCATCATCGAAGGCGGTTGCAGCGGGTTGCGATATCGTTTTGATGCCATTGGATGCTAAAAAATCACATCAAGAACTATTGAAATTATATCGAACGGACAAGAACTTCAAAGCGAAAGTAGACGCTTCTGCCAAGAAAATCATCCGAATGAAAATCGTTTTAGGATTGTTAGGAAAATAGTTTAAATACTCTTTTTTCACTTATTGTGTTGTAACATTTTTTCTGAATATAATTCCCCCCATTTTTAAGACAGCTAGTTAAAGTGTAATTTTAACAGTTGTAATATGAAAAAAGAAAGACGCAAATTTAGTGCTGCCTTTAAAGCGAAAGTGGCACTCGAAGCAATCAAGGAAAAAGAAACGCTTCAACAATTGGCTTCAAAGTTTGAAGTTCATCCAAATCAGATAACTTTATGGAAAAAGGAGTTTTTAGAGGGTGCAGAACAAATTTTCAGTAAGAATAAAGCTGAAGAGAAGATCAATAACGAACAAGAAAAGGAAGATCTTTACAATAAGATCGGCCATATGCAGGTCCAAATCG
>VGML01000086.1 GCA_016866415.1 Bacteroidota bacterium
GAAGAAATTAAACGTGTCAACCCAGAAACAATTTGTGGGGTTAAAATTTTTATGGGTTCTTCCACAGGGGATATGTTGGTAGATGACCCAAAAGCACTGGAGGACGTATTTCGCTACGCACCGTCCATTATCACCACGCATTGCGAAGATGACCCGATGATAAAGGAGAATTTTCAGAAATACATTAAAGAATACGGCGAGCAACTTCCCGCAAAATATCATCCGCTTATTCGAAGTGAGGAAGCTTGTTATAAATCCTCCTCATACGCTGTTTCACTGGCTACTAAATACAATTCACGACTTCATATTTTACATATTAGCACGGCCAAAGAATTGGAGTTATTCCGAAATGATATTCCACTTCACGAAAAACGTATAACAGCAGAGGCTTGTGTGCACCATCTTTGGTTTACGGATCAAGATTATGAAACAAAAGGAAATTTCATCAAGTGGAATCCGGCGGTAAAAACTTCAGCGGATCGTGATGGAATTTGGGCTGGTGTTTTGGATAATCGAATAGATGTTATTGCCACAGATCACGCCCCTCATACCTTAGAAGAAAAGAATCAATTGTATGCTAAAGCTCCTTCAGGCGGCCCCCTGGTGCAACAGGCGCTTTTGGCAATGCTTGAGAAAAGCAAAGAGGGAGTTATTCCTATTGAACGAGTCGTTGAGAAAATGGCACATGCTCCAGCTGTGTTATATAGACTTCAAAAGAGAGGATTTTTGAGAGAGGGTTATTTTGCAGATATTGTAATGGTAAATCCAAATCAACCACATCAAGTAGATAAATCAAATTTGCTTTATAAATGCGGTTGGTCGCCATTTGAAGGCACCACTTTTTCAAATAGTATAGGACGAACGTTTATTAATGGTAAAATTGCCTTTGAGAATGGTTCAATCATTGAATGCGGAGCAGGAAGTCGTTTATCTTTTGGAAACTATTAATGCGGAACTTAATTTTCATCATGCTTATTTCTGTAACAAGTTGCTCTGAAGAGCCTTTCAGATCAGAAAAATCATTAATGGATGAGAAAAAATTTATTGACGTTTATGAAGAGGTTTTAGTTTTGGAAAATTATTACCAAACGAAATACGGAGTTCCAAGCGCTTATAAAAATGCATTGGACGGGTCATGCCATAAAGTGTTTACCAAACATCAAGTTTCAAAAAAAGACTTTGAAAAAAGTTTCGACTACTACGCTCATAGACCCGAGAAATTAAAATCAATAAATGAGCAGGTGATAGCTAGACTAAATAAAAAGAAATTATAATTAATTGGTGATTTCAACGTGTTCAGAACGGATTTTTTCTTCTAAAAATTGACTTGCCTTTTCGTCAAATACGTGTTTGTTTTCGGTAGTAAAATAACGAATGGTTCCATTTTTCGACAACATCTTTTCCATTTCAGAATGCCTTGAAAGATAATCAACTAATTTTTCAGCTACGATTGGTCCTTGAGCGATGACATTCACGTTACTTCCTAAAATCTCTTGAATATGAGATTTAATGACTGGATAATGTGTGCAAGCTAGTACAATGGCATCAATTAGAGGGTCTTTTTCCATTAATGCCTTTACATCTTCATCAATGAACATTTTACCTGCAATTGAATTATGACGGTTGTTTTCAATCAATGGAACCCACATAGGGCAAGCGTGCTGGGTAACTGTAATTTCAGGGGCGAATTTCTTTAGCTCAATCTCATACGAACCAGATTGAATGGTACCAGTTGTTCCTAATATCCCCACATGTTTTGTATGGGTTAGAGCTCCAATTTCTTCCGTGCTAGGGCGAATCACACCCAATACGCGTTTTTCCAATGATATCTTTGGAAGATCATTTTGTTGAATGCTTCTCAAGGCTTTAGCAGAAGCTGTATTACATGCAATAATTACCAAAGGCGAGCCTTTCGAAAACAAGAAATTAACAGCTTCCAAGGCAAAATCGTAAACAACATCGTAGGAGCGATTTCCGTAAGGCGCACGCGCATTATCCCCTAAATAAATGAAGTCATACTCAGGAAGCTGTTTTCTTAATTCGGAAAGGACAGTCAATCCACCATAACCTGAATCAAAAACACCGATCGGAGCAGTTTGCAACATAAAGTAAAACTAAACAAAAAAAGGCAATCTTTAAATTGCCTTTACCAACTTTGATTTGATTCTTATTTTTTCATTGCTTCTGCATCGAGACGTAGCATTTCCACCATTACCTCTGCTGTGCAATCAATTCCACCTTTGAAGTAAAGTGTAACAGACTCGTCCATAACATAATTTAGTTTTTTGCGATCTGCGACAATTTCGATTGCTTTTTGAATTCGCTCTAAGATAGGTTTGTTAAGTTCTTCGTTGTATGCCTGAATTTCTTGCTCAAGCGATTGTTGTCTCATTTCAATGGCTTGTTGCTTTTTCATCAAGTTAGACTCATCAATTTCAATAAGCATTGGTGTCTTATCTTTTTTTGTTTCTTGATGTTTTCTATATGCCTGCTCAAAAGACTTCTGCATTTCTTCTAATTCCTGCATTCCTTCTCTTTGTCTATCTTCCAGCTTTTTTATTGCAACTTTCCTTGAAGGAAGTGTATCCAATAATTTTTGTGAATTAACATGTCCAACTTTGGTTTGTGCAAAACCGATTGATGAAATTATGACTGCAAGAGCAACTAATATTTGTTTCATTTTCTATTTATTTATAATTTATTTACTAATTCCCATTTCTTCGAGTACATCATCACTAATGTCATACTCTTTATCTGCATAAATCAAATTACTTTGATTTGCTTTATCAAAAACGAAGGCGTAACCCTCTTTCTTTGCTAATTTTTTCATTGCTGTAAAAACACGGTCTTGAATTGGTTTTATCAACTCTTGACGTTTTTGAAAATAGTCACCATTTGATCCAAAATGCATGGTTTGCAATTCTATGGCCTCTTTCTCCAACTTTTCAATTTCTTGTTTTCTTTTTTCCTTTTCCTCTTTTGGAAGAAGTACTTCTTCTCGCTGGTAGTTATCTTTTTTAGTTTTAACAACTGCGTAGCGATCCTCTATTTCTTTGGTCCATCGCTCAGCGATTTTATCCAATTTTTCTTTTGCTTCTGTATATTCCGGAACATTCTTAAGAATGTAATCCGAATCAATGAATGCGTATGATTGGGCATTGACAAAGTACGTGCCAAAAAATAATAAACAAACAAATAAACGGTTTATCATAATTAATCATTGCTCGTTAAAGAACGGCGAATATAAGGATTTATTGTCATATATTTATTTAGAGCTCTCCCAAGTTCATTCCGATTGTAAAACTTAGCTTCGGATAAAATCCTTTCGTGTCGATCGATTGATCAGATGCTTTACCAAAACCGGTAGACCATGAGTCCAGGTGATCAAAGCCTAATCCATAGTCAAGTCCAAGCATTCCAAACATTGGCAAGAAGACTCGTATTCCGACTCCGGCAGCTCTTTTAACGTTAAATGGGTTGAATTTATCAAAAGATGGATATGTGTTACCCGCCTCCAAAAATGTTAATGCGAAGAAGGTTGCTGATGGGTTTAATGAAATTGGATAACGCAGCTCTAGGGTGTATTTCGCAACAATGGGATCTCCACCGTTTGAAGAGACTTGTTGATCTTCATAACCTCGTAAAGCGATAATTTCTCGACCACCAAATTGCTGGGCACCAGTTAATCCACTACCACCCATGACATAGCGATCAAAAGGAGTAATTCCGCGTGATTTGTTGTACGATCCAATATATCCAAATCCAAAACGCGGCATTAAAATCAACTTTTTATCAGGGGATAAAGGAACAAACCATTCTCCTGTGAACTTGAATCGATAATATTCTAAATATTTATAGCGATCTTTTTCACTCATCGAAGCATAGTCTGCATCTGGTTTAAAATAGGAGTATGGAAGTGTAGCTTTTGCAGTAAACGTAAAATTTGAACCGCTTTGCGGGAAAATAGGTGCGCTTACTGAACTACGTTGTAAAACATACTTCAAAGCAAAGTCATTGGCATATCCTTTCGGAAATAAAGGAAAAAACGAATAATTAACAACGTCATAATATTGGTAACTAAGGTCGTAATAAGCTGTAAAATAATCATCTGGCCATTTTTTTCTTCTACCTAAACCTACTCCAACACCTGTAATGGATACACCATTGTATTTATCATTAGTTCGTAAATAACCATTTGTGGACACTGATGTATTTGAAAGCCAAACAGAAAGTGAATTGGGTTTCTTGCCGCCTAACCATGGCTCAGTAAAAGAGAAGTTATATCCTTGGTAAAATCTTCCATTTGATTGCGCCCGGATTGATAATCGTTGACCATCACCTCCAGGCAGAGGAGACCAAGATTCTTTTTTGAAAAAGTTTCGAGTTGAGAAATTATTAAAAGTTAATCCAACTGTTCCAATTATTCTTGCTCCTGTTGTTGGCCCAGCACCCCCATAACCACCCGAAAGTTCAATTTGATCCGATGATTTTTCTTCTACCACATATTCGATGTCAACAGTTCCTTTTGCTGGGTTAGGCATTGGATTTACTTGAAATGCTTGTTCGTTGAAAAACCCTAGTTGAGCGAGTTCGCGCTGGGTTCTCATAATGGCCTCCTTGCTGAATAAGTCACCGGGCTTCGTTCTTATTTCACGTAAAATGACACGATCATTGGTTTTTGTATTCCCTTTAATTGTTATCGAACCGATTCGAGCCTCTTTCCCTTCAATAATTCTAATTTGATGATTAATTTGGTTGTTTGTTACATTTGTTTCAACTGGAATTACTTGGAAAAATAAATATCCTTTATCCATGTATAGTGCACTAATGTCTCGTCCATCACCATTTCCATAGAGGCGCCCGTCAAATAATGTTTTGTTGTATATATCACCTTTTTTAATTCCCAAAACAGTATCCAGAAAACTAGAACGATACTTGGAATTTCCAATCCACTCGACATCTCCAAAATAGTACTTATTTCCCTCCTCAATCTTAATTTCGATTTTCAAGTTTTTGTCATCTAATGCATAAACAGTATCTTTCACGATTGCAGCATCTCTTAATCCAACTGCGTTAAACTTCCCAAGTAAGGCTAATTTATCCGTTTGATAACTTGTCTCAGTATATTTTGAACGCTTGAAAATTCTCAAAATAGACTTTTGCTTCGTATCCTTCATTGCTAATTTTAATTTCCATATTGGAACTTCAGTGTTCCCTGAAATAGCTATTTCTTTGATTCCAATTCGTTGTCCTTTTGTAATATCAATCAAGAAAATTTCTGAATTATTAATTAAGGTGTCCTTAATTTGGGAAATAATAACCTTTACATTGTAAAAACCCTTGTCGCGATAATATCCTTTAATCTTACTTTTCGTTTGAAAAACTAAATTTTCCGAAATTGTTTTACCCGCGAATAACGTTATTTCTTCCCTGATTTTATCGGCATCTCTTTTTGTAACTCCTTTGAATTTGAATTTAGAGAGTTTCGGACGGGTCGTTAAGTCAATTACTAAATAAACAACGCCGGCAATTTCCTTTTCCGCGCAGATTGAAATGTTTGAAAATAAACCCTCTGCCCAAAGACTCTTAATTGCTTTATTGATTTGCTCGCCAGGCAGCGTGATTTTTTGCCCTTGTCTCAAACCTGCAATAAGCTTAATTGCTTGATGATCAAAATTTTCTGCGCCCACAACGCGAATTGGCCCAATTTCGTATTGCTTCGGATTTTGATAGGAAAAATCAATGCCACCGAGCGAAGAAGGGTTGTTTTGTCCTTGAACAAGGAGCGAGGTTAGTATAATTAATAATGAAAATAGTTTCTTCATCAATCTGCAATTATTTGTTCGGAAACTTTTCCAAAACGGCGCTCTCTACGCTGGAAATCAATGAGCGCTTGAATAAACTGCTCTCTTCCGAAATCAGGCCAATGAACATCTGTAAAATAAAACTCAGCGTATGCGATTTGCCACAGAAGAAAATTACTTAATCGATGTTCCCCGCTCGTTCTTATCAATAATTCTGGATCTGGAATACCTTTAGTTGCCAAATAGCTAGAGATTAATTCGCCCGATATTTGATCAACATCGATTAGATTCGATTTTATATCTGAAGCGATTGATTTAATGGCTTTTGTTATCTCCCATTTTGAACTGTAGTTTAAAGCCAGAATCAAGGAAATTTCATCGTTTTTCGCTGTTTCTATTATCGCTTGTTTTAAACTGTGAGAGCATTTTTCAGGTAGCCCATCTATATCGCCTATCGCTAATAATCGCACCCCATTTTCATTGAGTTCATCTATTTCGTTCGTAATCGATTGAACCAATAAATCCATTAGACCATCAACTTCGTCTTTTGGCCGACTCCAGTTTTCTGTTGAGAATGCATAGAGCGTAAGGTAAGAAATTCCAAGTTCGCGAGCAGCTTTTAGGGTTGCACGAACGGAATCGACACCCATTGCGTGACCATCGAGTCGATTTTGACCGCGCTCTTTTGCCCATCTTCCGTTGCCATCCATGATAACAGCAACATGTTTTGGAATTTTGTTTTTATCTACCGCTTCCGTTAAATTCGACATCTGCTTTTCTATAACGAAGTTAATGAAAGAATCTTGTGTTTACAATTATTTTCAAACCTTAATTAACATAAAAAAAGGGATTTGGAAAACCAGACCCCTCTATATTCTATTGACTTGCAATATTATTCAGCTAAAACGATTAGTTTGTTATTGAACAATTCAGCAACACCTCCTTTAATTTCTATTCGAAGGATATTTTGTCCTTCCAATTTTACAGCTTCAGATAAACTTCCTTGATTTACAAATTCGGAAAGCTCCACTTTCATTTCTCCCGCTTTTAAAGTAGAGATAATCGGTGCGTGATTATTTAACACTTGAAAAATACCGTCTACCCCAGGAAGAGAAACAGAAATAGCTTCTCCCGCGAAAAGATTTGCCTCAGGCGTGATTACTTCTAATTTCATTTGATTATTGATTAGGCTTCAGCAATCATTTTCTCTCCGGCAGCGATAACGTCCTCAATTCCACCCTTCAAGTTGAAAGCAGCCTCCGGGTATTTATCGTATTTACCATCAAGTATGTCGTTGAATGCTTTAATTGTTTCTTGAATATCAACTAAAACCCCGGGTATTCCAGTAAATTGTTCTGCCACGTGGAAGGGTTGAGATAGAAAACGTTGAACGCGTCTTGCTCTATGAACAACCAATTTATCTTCTTCGGATAATTCGTCCATACCAAGAATAGCGATGATATCTTGAAGTTCTTTGTAACGTTGAAGGGTTACTTTAACTCGTTGAGCACAATTGTAGTGTTCCTCACCAACGATTTCAGGTGTTAAAATCCTTGAAGTTGAATCAAGTGGATCCACAGCAGGATAAATTCCTAATTCAGCAATTTTTCTAGAAAGCACCGTTGTAGCATCTAAGTGAGCGAATGTATTAGCCGGAGCCGGATCCGTTAAGTCATCCGCAGGCACATATACCGCTTGAACTGAAGTAATCGAACCACTCTTTGTTGATGTAATTCGTTCTTGCATCGCACCCATCTCAGTCGCCAATGTTGGTTGGTAACCTACCGCTGATGGCATACGTCCAAGTAATGCAGATACCTCAGAACCTGCTTGAGTAAATCGGAAAATGTTGTCAACGAAGAAAAGAATATCTTTTCCTTGTCCATCTCCTTCTCCATCGCGGAAATATTCAGCTAGCGTCAAACCTGAAAGTGCAACTCGTGCGCGAGCTCCAGGAGGCTCATTCATTTGACCAAATACAAACGTTGCCTTCGACTCTTTCATTTCTTCAAGATCAATCTTCGTTAAATCCCACCCGCCTTCTTCCATCGAATGCATAAAATCTTTACCATATTTGATAATTCCAGACTCTAACATCTCACGAAGCAAGTCATTTCCTTCACGCGTTCTTTCACCAACACCTGCAAACACAGACAACCCTCCGTGACCTTTGGCAATGTTGTTGATTAATTCCTGAATTAGTACCGTTTTACCTACACCAGCACCACCAAAAAGACCGATTTTACCACCTTTTGCATAAGGCTCGATCAAGTCGATAACCTTAATTCCAGTAAACAATATTTCTGTTGCAGTTGATAATTGATCAAATTTTGGAGCTTCTCTATGGATTGGTAATCCGTTAGCATTGTCAACTTTATTAATTCCGTCAATGGCTTCACCTACAACGTTAAATAAACGACCTTTAATTTTGTCGCCAGTGGGCATTTTTATGGATGTTCCTGTTGAAACCACTTCCATTCCTCGGGTAAATCCGTCTGTTGAGTCCATTGAGATTGCACGAACGGCGTTTTCACCAACGTGAGACTGAACCTCAAGAACTATACGAGTTCCATCTACCTTGAATACTTCAAGAGCATCATAAATATTAGGAAGAGCGATTCCTCTTTCAAAACGAACGTCCACAACTGGACCGATAACTTGTGAAATTTTTCCTTTGACTGTTGACATTTTAAGCCGTTTAAATTTGGGCGCAAATATACTACTTTTATTTAGAACAATGAAAA
>VGML01000087.1 GCA_016866415.1 Bacteroidota bacterium
CACCTTAGGAATATTTTTCTAGGTTATTCCGTTTCAGAAATTCTTAAGGCAAACGGACACAGAGTAATCAAAACCCAAGTCATAAACGACCGGGGAATCCATATTTGTAAAAGCATGCTTGCCTGGGAGAAGTTTTCACCCTTGAATTCAAAAGGCGAAAGGGAAACACCTTCCAATACTGGCATAAAAGGCGACAAATTGGTCGGTAAATACTACGTTGAATTTGACAAACATTTCAACGAAGAAGCAAATCAAATCATTACAAAATGGATTGAAGGTAATTTTGAAAGTTTTTCTTCTTCCATAAAAGAAGAATTCCTAAAATTTCAATCGGCCAAGGAGGGAAAAGATGAAAAAGCTACACAAGCAATCGACTCGAAAATAAAGGATCTTGCAAAAAATCAAACGAGTATTCTTCGAGAGGCCAAAGAAATGCTCATCAAATGGGAAGCGCGTGACCCACAAGTTTATTTACTTTGGAACACAATGAACGGTTGGGTATATGAAGGATTTGAAGCAACATACAAAAAGATGGGCGTTGATTTCGATAAGCTATACTATGAGTCGGATACGTTTCTTCTTGGAAAAGATGTTGTTATTGAAGGGATTAAAGACGGTGTTTTTCACAAAAAAGAAGATGGATCAGTTTGGATTGATTTAACAAATGATGGACTCGATGAAAAATTGGTTCTTCGATCAGATGGAACTGCGGTTTATATGACGCAAGACATAGGAACAGCAATTGACCGTTTTAAGGATTATCCCGATTTAAATGGAATGGTCTATACAGTTGGTAATGAACAAGATTACCACTTCAAAGTATTGTTTTTAATTTTAAAAAAACTCGGATATAAATGGGCTGAGAATTGTTTCCATTTGTCTTATGGAATGGTCGATTTACCAACAGGTAAAATGAAATCGAGAGAAGGAACAGTAGTTGATGCGGATGATTTAATGGATGAAGTCATTGAAAAAGCAACTGAAGTAACTCGTGAAAGAGGTCATTTGGAAGGGCTTTCAGAAAGTGAAAAAAAGCAACTTTTCTCGCAAATTGGATTAGGAGGATTAAAATACTATTTATTGAAAGTTGATCCAAAAAAACGGATGATGTTCAACCCTGAGGAATCTATTGATTTAAATGGGAACACAGGACCTTTCATTCAATATACTTATGCTAGAATTCAATCTTTGTTAGCCAAAGCAGCTTTTAAAAATTCAAATAATAAATTGGATTCATATACAATTTTGGAAGAGGAAAAACTGATCATTAAAACGTTAAAAAGTTTTCCTTCAATCATTGACGAAGCCGCAAAGACATACTCACCTGCAATTATTGCAAATTTCGCATATGAGCTAGTCAAGAATTACAATCATTTTTATCAATCGGTAAAAATATTAACAGAAGAGAATTCAAATGTTAAAGATGCTCGCCTTACAATTAGCGCTGAAGTGGCTAAAACGATAAAAAAGTGTTTGATTTTAATTGGAGTCGAAGCACCAAAAAGAATGTAATATTTTCATATATTTGCAAAAACTTTTTCACTATGAAATCAATTATTGCATCTTTAATAGTTATTTTAGTCCTAGCTTCTTGTGGTAAATATGAAAAACCTTTTATTACTTTTAAGAGCCCTGAAAAACGATTAATCAACAAAACTTGGAAATTAATTAAAAAAGTTCATTCAACAGGTTTTGAAGAATCACCAAATGAAAGTATTGCATTCAATATTGATTCTGATAGTACTGCTCTAATTAACGGGACTATTTCTGCCAGTTGGTCATGGATGTGGACCATTGAAAAAGATAAATTTGATAAAGAGCGAATAAAAGTTATTGATCCAATATACAATAGAACTTATAAAATTAAGGTTTTAACTTCGAAAGAATTACAATTGTATGACCTTGCATCTTTGATTGAATATTATTACGAAAGTAATTAACCAAATATTACCTCATCCGTAATCTCTCTTACCATTCGAAATAATTCCTCTTTAAAAGCTTGAGGTTCATACTTTCCACGTTCAATTTGACGTAATTTTTGTTCCCAAATACCAGTTAGTTCCGGACTTTTCAGTAAATCATTCTTGATAGTATCAATCAAAGACATTCCCGTTTCAGTCGCGAAAATATTCTTCTTTTTCTTCTCAATGTATTTTCTTCTGAAAAGTGTTTCGATTATACTAGCTCGAGTAGAAGGACGACCAATGCCATTTTCTTTCATCAGCTCACGCATTTCTTCGTTGTCTACCATCTTACCAGCAGTTTCCATAGCTCTCAACAAAGTTGCCTCTGTGTAAGGTTTGGGAGGAGTCGTTTTTCCTTTGTGGATAAATGGTTCATGCGGTCCGGATTCCCCTTCCTGAAAAATTGGTAATATCTTTTCTTCCTCCTCTTTGCTTTTGGAATCCTTTTTTGATTCTTCCTTGATTTTTAAGTCCTCATAAACCAAACGCCATCCCTTTTCAATAATTTGTTTTCCGGTAGCTTTGAAAACCAATTGATCTACTTTTCCTAGAACTGTCGTGTTGGAAACCTTACATTCAGGATAAAAAACTGCTATAAATCTACGAGCAATCAAATCGTAAATACGTTGTTCATCCGGCGAAATTCCACTCGGTATTATTCCTGTTGGAATGATGGCATGGTGATCTGTAATTTTCTTATCGTCAAAAACAGATTTCAACTTTGGAATTGGCTTTGAAAGTAACTCCTCCGTAAATCGTTTGTAATCTCTTAATCCGTTCATTATCCCGGGAATTTTCGGATGTAAATCCTCAGAAAGATAGGTAGTATCAACTCTTGGATAGGTCACCAATTTCTTCTCATACAAGCTTTGAATCAAATTCAATGTTTCTTCAGCGCTATATCCATATCGTTTATTTCCATCCACCTGAAGCGAGGTCAAATCATACAATCTCGGATTTCCTTCTTTACCTTCCTTTTGCTCAAAAGAGGTTACTTCAAATGGTTTGTCTTTCAAATAAGCTAAACCTTTGTCAGCTTTTTCTTGAGATTTCAAGCGATCAATCTGACAAAGAAATTCGGTTTCACGATAAATGGTTTTAAGCTCCCAATATTCTTCACTCTTAAACGCATTGATTTCTTTTTGACGTTGCACAATCATTGCTAGTGTTGGAGTCTGCACTCGACCAACTGAAAGCGTCATTTTATCCTTGCCGTATTTCCTTGTATAGAGACGCGTTCCATTTATCCCTAAAACCCAATCGCCAACAGCACGTGAATTTCCAGCAGCAAAGAGATTATCGAACTCTTTCGAATCTTTCAATTTGTTAAATCCTTCACGAATAGCTTCTTCGGTTAATGATGAAATCCAAAGGCGTTTAATTGGAACTTTACATTTCGCTTTCAACAAAACCCAACGTTGAATCAGCTCTCCTTCTTGTCCAGCATCACCACAGTTTATGACTTCTTCAGCTTCGGATATTAATCGTTCAATTATTTTAAATTGTTTTTGAGCACCTTCATCCTCGCGAAGTTTTATACCAAATTGCGAAGGAATGATTGGTAAATCCTCCAATTTCCAGTATTTCCAATTGGGATTATAATCTTCCGGATCTTTCAGTGAGCACAAATGACCATAAACCCACGTTACGCAATAGCCATTTCCTTCAATGTAGCCATCTCTGCGAGTTCGAGCACCCAAAATATCCGCTAAATCCCTTGCCACACTTGGCTTTTCCGCAATACAAACTTTCATTGAAATCCTAAGGAATATGTTTTCAAAAATAAAAAAGAAAGCGCTTTAAAAATTACAATCAACAAAGGAGTTATGAACGAATTTTCATCGAAATAATTATTCTTTGAATTGAGTTGTAACAAATTGATTTATTTGCATTTTTGTATTTGAATTTTCACAATTTATGAGACGTAATTATCTTTTAATCAGCTTAGTTATTTTGCTGATAATAATCTACGCCTCTTTCCATTTCTATAATCGTGAAATCAAACCTCAAAGAGCATTTTATTACTGGCAAAATCAACCCTACTTCCTTAGTGATTCCGAGTCTTCAACGATAAATAAATTAAGGGTAAAAAAGCTATACATTAAGTTTTTTGAGGTTGATTATAATAATGTTCAAGTAATATTCCCGTTTGCCAAAAACGAGTTGAATTTATCTACCTATGATACCATAGATACTAAAATAGAAGTTGTTCCAACAGTTTACATTAGAAATGAGGTTTTCAAACAATCGAGCAAAAAAGAAATTTCAGAGTTAGCGGACAACATTTTATTTCTTATTGAAAAAAAATTCAAGAAACAATACGAAGAAAATCCAATTCCAAAAGAAATTCAAATGGACTGTGATTGGACCGAAAGTACGAAAGACAATTACCATTTGTTTCTAACTATTCTGAAAGAGAAAATGCTGAAGAATGCGTTTTTTAAGGAAATGAAAACATCTGCCACACTTCGACTATACGCCTATAAATTTCCAGACAAAATGGGCGTTCTACCTGTAGACAGAGCCATGTTGATGTGTTACAACTTAATTCCTCCATTTGATGCTGGAGATCGAAATTCCATTCTTAATATCAGTGAATTAGATAAATATTTGGTAGGTTCAGATTCGTATCCCCTGCCTTTAGATATTGCACTGCCCATTTATTCATCTGTGCAGGTTTATCAAAACAATAGCTTTGCAGGAATAATCTACAACGAAGATTCGACGTTTTTCAAACAAACCAAAAAACTAAACAATTCTTGGTATCTTTCAAAGATGGATACAGTCATCAATGGAATTTTTATTCGTAAAGGAGATAAATTGAAAGTTGAAAAAATGAATTTTAAACTCATTAACAAAGCCATCAAATCAATTTTGGAACACGTTGAACTCGATGAAAAGCCGACGATTTCATTATTTCATCTTGAAGATTATGAACTTACAAATTTCACCAATGAAGAACTTGATTCTTGCTTTAATTATTTTAAGCATTACTAAACTAAATGCCTGCGGACCTTATTATCCGGAAGGTGAAAGTGTGCGCTTTTCACTTTTCAACGGATTTTCATTTTATGGAAATTTATATCAGAAATACAAATACAGTCAACATTACTATAGTGAAAACAAACTAATAAATACCCCCGAGGCTCATCTATTTGATGAAAACGTGAATCTTTGGTATCAATACCTGAATGGTAAAATTGACAAAAAAAGCATTTATAACGGACTGTATCAATCGAACAATCGAAGTATTAAAAAAAGAAAATCAGGGAATGCATTCATTAGCGAAATGAATAAATCTGAAAATTCTGAAGTGCGGGATTATTTGAAGTTTGCCAAAAAATGTGAAGCCTTCAATGGCTCTATTGGTTTCGATTACTCTTGGGAAAAAGAGGAAATGTCAACAAATAAGAATGCCATAAAAGCCATTAAAAAATCACTTGAGTTATCTCAAAAAACCAATAATGCATTTTTAAAAGAACGCTATGCATATTTAGCCATTAGAATGTCATACTACAACGATCAAAATTGGCGTGTTAAAAGCATATTCGAAAATTCATTTGAGAAAAATAAAATCACGCCTATCTACTATTGGGCTTTACACTTTAAAACGCTTGCGAGCAAAAACTCCCCACGAAATAACGTAGATGTCGCCAATGTTTTCTGCAATTCGATTGAAAAACGTGACGCTTGCGACCAAAGTTTCGATGAAAAAATTCCGCTTGATAAAATGATATATGCCTCATCAAATAATGAAGAAAAAGCAAATGTTTATTGTTATCTGACGGCAACAAAAACGGATTTCGCATTAAATAACCTAAAGAAAATCTATGAACTTAATCCCAACTCTGAAACTTTGCTTTTCTTGGTTGAACGTGAGATCAATAAAATTGAGGACTGGATTTTGACTCCACATTATTCCAATTTCAACAACTCGATTAGCAATGCAAACTATTACAGTGGTTATTGGATGGAAGAGGAATTATTCAAAGTTCAAAATGAACGAATTGAAAAAGACCGAGCATACGCTGAAAAGGTGGCTTTATGGATGAAACAAACGAAATTTCAAACTTCAGGTTGGAAACTTCTGGAGAACTACGCATTATTCATGGCTGGAAAAATGAATTTGGCAGCTTCTATTAATTCCATTCAACCAACAAATGAAGATGAAAAACGATTCAAAGCAATGCTCTTGTCCTTGGATAATGTTCATTCTTCTGAAAATCCCGATTTAAAAAATATTTTGGTTCAAGAAACACTTCAAAAAGAAGTGAATTTAAATCACAATAAATTCGTTTTTGCCATCGCTCGTGAACTTGAATTCAAAAAAAATACGACCGATGCGGCTTATTTATTTTCAAAATTGAATAACAGCGAAATTTATTACGAGGATGAATATTATGATGAAATGAAAGAGGTTTATTGGAGACCAAATGGCGTTCAAAGTAGCTGGTTTTTAAATTATTATTACGACTACTTTTTATACTTGAACGATGCCTATTCGACTAAGGAAATGGAGCATCTCATTAGCGACCTCAAAGAATCTAACAATCAAAATTCTAGTTTTGAAAGTTGGAAAAAAGAGAATTTAACCAAAGAAATCGATCGCTTATATGATTTATTGGGTACAAAATTTATACGTGAAGATAAACTGAATGAAGCTCTTGGTGCTTTTGAAAAGGTAAACGATACGCTTTGGAAATCGGAATATTATCCATTTAAAACCTATTTAAATTCAAATCCATTTTACACCAATTTTTATTTAGAACATAGCAAAACACCAGTAGATACAGTTGTTTTCACAAAAGAGTCAATTACTCGAAAATTGATAAATCTAAAAACCGATTTTCATTCCTTTTCAGGTAATAAAAAAGCATACGCGGCTTTTCACATTGCGAATTGTTACTTCAACATGACGCAATATGGTAATTCCTGGATGATGCGCAGATATGCTTGGTCACAGAATTTCTTGGAATCTCCGTTGGTTGATAATTTCGAATTTTTTGAATGTAGGTTGGCAAAGAAATACTACTTGGAAGCATACAATTCAGCGATCAGCAAACAATACAAAGCACTTTGTCTCAGAATGGCTGGAAGATGTGAAAATTATAAATTACAATTTGACAATAGACGTAATTACGACGATGACTATGAACATAAACCATTGATTAATAGCTACTACAATAAATTGGAAAAGCAGTTTCCCGAGCACTACGATGAATTAATGAGCAACTGCGAAAGCTTTAAAACCTACTACAATTCAATAAATTGATATTAGAAATTGAATTTGGCGTATGTCGTTAAGAATAAAACGAAGAATACCTAAGTGTTTATGCTCCATCCAATGAACTTTATTCGTTCAACAGAAAAGATTCGATGTTCAGCTTGCTCCCAATCAATCTTTGTATAGGTCATAATCATGGGAGTCTAAAAAACTGTATCGCGGCAATCCTTCACTTTGGAATTTCAGCATCTTATACCATAAGAAACTCCTCTTCGGTATTTCCACTCTTCATCGTTCCTCTTAAATGGCACTTTTTCACCTTTAAACAGAAGTAAAACTCAATTCTTCAGATTTTTGAAATAACTCACTGCCTCCAACATCCGCGAACCATACCAAGAAAACATTTCGCCATCAACAAGAATTATATTGGAATTAGGAAATAAATTCTGATACTTTTCGATATGTTGATTGGTAAACGGATAAGGCTCTGAACTTAGAAATATTAAATCTGGATTGGTGTTTGGTAAATCATTTAAGTTGGGATAACGAATTAAATCACACGCATTGACAAATCCAATTTTTTCAATCATAGAATTGATGAATGTATTCTTTCCAACAACAAAAGACGGTTCATCCCAAATAAAATACAAAACGCTTCTGCCCTTCCCTATTGTTGATATTTCGTTAAATCGTTGAGTAATTTCGGATGTCAATTTTAACGATTCAGATTCTTTTCCACAAATCAGTCCTACTTGTTCAATCATTTTAATTGCTTCATCAAACGAATTGATATCACTCATCCATACCGGCAAGCCCCTTTGGTCTAATTTATCGACATCTTCTTTGGTGTTTTCCTCTTTGTTTCCAATTATAAAATCTGGCTTCAAATCAATAATTTCATCGATTTTCAATTGCTTGGTCCCTCCTATTCTAGTTTTGGATTTAAACCAAGAATCAGGATGAATGCAGAATTTTGTTATTCCAACAACTTCGTTTTCCAAGCCAAAATAATGTAACAATTCGGTCTGAGAGGGTACCAACGAAACAATTCGCTCAGGAGAATTCGGGACTTCAATACTTCGTCCCATTTGGTCGACGAAGATGCGCCTTTCCATTAAGACATTGCTGAAATAACGTCGTACCTCGAAACGATGTGAAATTTACCATTTGCCAATTCGACCAAAACCGCCGGTGTTTGTTTGTTAATTAACTTACAAACGTCCTCAATTGGAGTATTCGTTTTAACAACTGGAAATGCTGGATTCATTATCGAGGAAATTGGTGCATCGCGCAAATGAGGTTCATCCACTAGTAACT
>VGML01000088.1 GCA_016866415.1 Bacteroidota bacterium
CCGAATCAGGAAGAAGCAATTGAATCATTGGAGCGATTTTTTGTGAAAGGAAATGATGGATGCAGCGAAATTGTTGCCGAAGCCTGCAAGGAATCTTACAAACGATTGATGTGTCCTTCGCTCGAAAATGAAATTTTCAATGAGGCGAAAGAGAAAGCAGACAAAGAAGCAATCAAAATATTTTCTACTAATTTAAGACAGTTGTTATTGTCACCGCCTTTGGGTTCCAAACGGATTTTGGCCATTGATCCGGGATTTCGGACGGGTTGTAAAGTTGTTTGTTTGGATGAATCGGGCTCACTTTTGATGAATCAAACCATTTATCCGCATCCGCCTCAAAATGAAAGTGCTGCGGCGAAAGCTAAGATTGCTCAACTGGTCGAATCCTATAAAATTGATGCAATTGCTATCGGTGATGGAACAGCCGGAAGAGAAACAGAAACCATGATTAAGCATATTCGCTTCAATAAAGAAGTAGAGGTTTATGTGGTTCGAGAAGATGGCGCGTCCATTTATTCAGCAAGTTTCATTGCTCGAAAAGAATTTCCCGATTATGATGTAACGGTTCGCGGTTCAGTTTCGATTGGTAGAAGATTGATGGACCCCTTGGCTGAATTGGTAAAAATCGATCCAAAATCAATAGGAGTGGGGCAATATCAGCACGAAGTGAATCAGACTTTGTTGAAAGATGCGTTGGATGATGTGGTCATTTCTGCAGTAAATGCGGTTGGTGTTGATTTGAATACCGCGTCGCCATATTTGTTGAGTTATGTTTCCGGACTTGGACTTACATTAGCTGAAAACATTGTGGCTTATCGCACTGAAAAAGGTAAAATTGAATCGCGAGAAGAATTAAAAAACGTCAAACGATTGGGAGATAAGGCTTATGAGCAAGCAGCGGGATTTTTACGTGTTCGGGATGCGAAAAATCCACTTGATAATTCGTCTGTTCATCCCGAAAGTTATCGTTTTGTAGCCGACATTGCGAAACATGCCAAGGTCGATGTTCAATCACTCATTGGGAATTCAGAATTGTTAAATGGCTTGAAGAAAACTGATTTTCCGCAAATTGACAGTTATACTTTTGATGACATTATCAATGAACTCAAAAAACCTGGACGTGACCCTCGTAAAATGGCTAAAGTGTTGGAGTTTGACCACCGAATTAAAACCATCGATGATTTGAAAGTTGGAATGACGTTAAACGGAATTGTCACGAATGTTACCGCTTTCGGTGCTTTTGTAAATATCGGTATCAAAGAAAATGGGTTAATTCATAAATCAAATTTGGCTGATACATACGTGGATGATCCTGCAAAATTTATCGCTTTGCACCAACATGTGGAGGTTCAAGTTTTGGAGGTTGATGTTGCGCGAAAAAGGGTAGGGTTGAAGACGGTATAAATCCATAGCGTTTGTTTTAATCCAATCGCTATGAATGATTTTCGAACAAATTTAAATACATTCTGTTTTTGCTTCATGTATCAACTTAAACGCACCCAATTCATCAAAGCGGATATCAAAACCTGCTGGGATTTTTTCTCCTCTCCGAATAATCTGAAGGTCATAACACCGCCATATATGGGGTTCGAAGTAAAAACGGAAGTTCCTGAAAAAATGTACGAAGGGCTTATGATTTCGTATACGGTTCGACCGCTTTTTGGAATCCCGATGTCTTGGATTACTGAAATAAAAACAGTGAAAGAAAATGAGTTTTTTGTTGATGAACAGCGCAAAGGACCTTACACTATTTGGCACCACGAGCATCATTTCAAAGAAGTTGAAGGAGGCGTGGAAATGACTGATATCGTTTCCTACGTCATTCCTTTTGGTATCTTAGGGAAAATTGCACATCCATTTGTTGTCAGAAAGAAACTGGAAGAAATTTTCGCATATCGCTTTAAAAAGGTGGATGAGATTTTCAATTCCTAATTACGAATCTTATCTAAAATTCAATTTTCTTGAATTTCTGAAATATTCATTTTTAGGCAACCTGAAATGATAGTTGATATTTTCATTTATCATTACTCCTAATTTTAATGACCCGTTAAAAGTTTCCTTTAAAATATAACATTATCTTCGTGATTGAAATTATTTTCCTTTCTTTCTGAGATCGGATTTATAGTTCAAATGAAACGATTTAATGAAAATATTAGTGTTATGTAATAAAGCTCCATTCCCACCAAATGACGGAAGCAGTATTGCCATATTTAATATGGTAAAAGGACTTCAAGAAACTGGGGTTGATTTGCATCTTTTTTCACTGAATACCAAGAAGCATTTTAAGTCGGACAGCGAAGTAACACAAGGATTACCAAAAGAAATAAAGTATCAGTCTTTTTATATTAATACAAATCCAACTCTTTTTGGAGCTTTTTCGAATTTATTTTCCGATCAATCATACTTTGTATCACGATTTTTTGATTCCAACTTTCAAAAGCAACTGGAGCAAAAATTGATTGAATCGGATTTCGACATTGTTCAATTGGAAGGGCTTTTTATGGCGTCATACATACCCATAATACGTAAGTATTCCAAAGCTAAAATAGTTCTTCGAGCTCATAATATTGAATACCTGATTTGGGATCGACACCTAAAAATGTCAAAATCTTTGTTTCAAAAAATCTATTTAGGAATTCAATCAAAACGACTTAGAAGGTTTGAACACGAAATTTTTCGGTCGGTTGACGCAATCGTTCCTATTACCGATGCAGATGCGAACTATATTTCAGAACGTTCAAGTTCACCAATTCATACAGCAATTACTGGAGTTGATTTTAAAAAATATCCCAAGAGAATCTCATCTGATTTGAATCCCCTTTCCATTTTTCATTTCGGTTCAATGGATTGGATTCCTAATCAAGAAGCCGTAGATTGGTTTTTAGCGAATTGTTGGCCGATAATATGTCGTCAAGTTCCGGAAGCAAAATTTGTGATAGCGGGAAGAAACATTCCAAAACGATATAAAATTCTTGCAAATGAACGAATACTGATTCGTGAAAATGTTCCTGAATCTGCGGAAATTTACAACCAATTCAACATAATGATTGTTCCCGTATTATCTGGTAGCGGTATGCGTATCAAAATTGTAGAAGGGATGTGTTTCGGAAAGGCCATCGTTTCCACAAAAATTGGTGCAGAGGGAATATTTGCAGATCACGAAAAGCATATCGTACTTCATGATAATTCAACTGATTTTGCGAATGCAATAATCTACCTTTTACAAAATGAAAAAAAACGGATCAGTTTGGAAGAAAATGCCCTTGTTTTTGCGAGGAATCATTTCGATTATCTTCCAATCGCCGAAAAACTAGTGGACTTTTATAAACACTTGATACAGCTTTCTTAAATGATTATTGCTTGGTTTGTTCTCTTGTTTAGTGTTTTATTGGTTATTCATACCTATATTTTATATCCTGCTTTGCTTGCTATTTTGAGTCGAATTAAATTGAAACGAAAAAGTTATTCTACTCAAAAGTATAACGCGGCCGTTTTAATTGCAGCATATAACGAAGAAAAGATTATAAAGGAAAAGCTATTGAGTGTTTTAAATAACACTCCAACGAATGTCAATCTCGAGGTATACGTAGGTTCTGATGCTTCGACTGATGCCACGAATGAAATTGTTACAAATTTGAAAGCCGAGTTTGAAAATCTTCACCTCGTTAATTTTGAAGGACGAACAGGTAAAGCAACCATCATTAACAAATTGGCTGAAAAATGCGATCACGATGTCTTTATTCTGACGGATGCGAATGTTCTTTTCAATAAGGATACAATCAACGAGTTATTACTTCCATTTGATGACGATGAAATAAAAATGGTTTGTGCAAATATTCTGAAGCGTACAATGAGCGAATCTACCTTTGAGCGTATTGAGAAATCGTACCTCGATAGAGAGAACAGAATTAAAAAATCAGAAAGTGAACTTTGGGACATTGTTATTGGTGCTGAGGGAGGTTGCTATGCTATTCGATGCTCAGCTTATGAACCAGTTCCGAAGAATTTTTTCATGGATGATTTTTTCATGACAATGCAGGTACTTGAAAAAAAAGGTAAAGTGATTTTCCGTGAAAAAGCAATATGTTTTGAAGATATTCCAGATAAAGCTATGGAAGAATTCAAACGAAAAATTAGAATTTCAATTGGGAATTTTCAAAACTTGGTTCGATTCAAACATATGTTATTCCCAATTTGGAACAATGTTGCATTTGCTTTTTGGTCGCATAAGGTATTACGCTGGTTTACTCCATTTTTTCTAATTTTTTCTTTGTCAAGTTCACTCGTGCTTTCAACACATCATTCGTTTATGATTGGTTTTGTTTTGTTGCAGGTTATTTTATTCTTGAGTCCATTTCTTTCGTTCTTTAAAATCAATTCAAGAGCATTAAATCTCATTATTCATTTTTATTTTATGAATTTGGCTTTATTGATTGGATTTTTAAGGTATTTAGTTGGAGTTAAATCGAGTGTATGGACGCCAACGATGCGCAATGTAAAGGGCAACGAATAGCCTTATTTTTTCAATTTTAGCAACTTTACCCATGCTTCCTTATTGAATATTTGAGCATCATTAGCCGCTGCCCAAGTAATCAAGATTGCAATAGGAGTAAAGAAAATCCCTGCCATCCACATTCCGATAAATGGACCAACGACACGAGTTGTGGCTAAATTTCCTCCAATACTTATTAAAATAAAATATAACATGAAAACGAGTGCGGCAATTACAACAGGCGCTCCAAAGCCTCCTTTTCGAATTATGGCACCGAGCGGGGCTCCAACAAAAAACAATACGATAATGGCATAAGTCAAAGCAAACTTTCGATGAAATTCAATCCAATACAAATTGGATTCATTATCCGTTGTTTCCAAAAAGGTGATTTGATTGGTGATAGTTTCATTTTTGTTGTATAATCCTGAAATAACAGAATTATAGGTATTTATTTTTTCTGATTTTGGTAATTTTTCAAATTTGATTTCCTTGACTTGATTCTCATTCAAACCATTTGGTTCTTTCTTTGTTACTCCCTTTAGTCGATTCATCATTGCATGCTGATTTTTTAATCCAACCGCAAATTGATCCAATAATCTATTCTTTTTCACATTTAAGGAGTCCATCGCTTCAGAGATTTGAAACACATTCATCATTTCGTATTTATCCGTAAAAATGTCCTCTTCAGATCGGTTCAAGGAAAAACCTGAAATATTCAGTTTATAAATTCCTTTTTCAAAAGATGAAATTCGAGCTGGTCGAGATGATTTTCTGTTTCCTAGTGGTATTCCATTTGGCGTGAAAACTGGGTTTTGAATGTCCATTTCTTCATATATACGTCCATTTTTCAAATCAAAAAACAAGTATCTGCCATTTTCGGATTTATATACTCGGGCTTCCTCTGCTTTAACAGTTTTAATTTCACTTGGAGATGTATGATCGTGAATTGTAATTCCTCTGTAAACACTATCTTTTCCTTCTTTTACCTTGATTGCATAACCCTCAAAATCTTTGGTATAGACTCCAGGCGTCAAAACGGTTGAAATTTTCGTATTTTGAATATCATAAATTAATGAATGCCATTTGAGATTGGAGACAGGTATTACATAATTCGCAAAATAAAATGTAAAGCAAGCGATTCCGATTACCACGAATGTTAATGGTCGCATGATTTGATACAATGATAATCCACTTGATTTTAGAGCTGTCAATTCATTGTTTTCAGATAAATTTCCAAAGGTCATCAAAGATGAAAGTAAAATGGCAAGTGGCAACGCAAGTGGAATCAAACTTGCAGAAACGTAAAAAAGAAGTTCCAATATTACCAAAACTCCAAGTCCTTTTCCCATCAAATCGTCAATGTAAACCCAAAAAAATTGAAGGATAAGAATAAACATTGATATAATCAACGTGATGACGAATGGTCCTGCAAATGATCGAATACTGAATAAATAAAGACGTTTCAAGTCTTAAAATTTTTACAAAGGTAGCGATTTAAAAATCCGATTAAGCGCCGAGAATGCGTTTTAAGTCTGTGACTTGCTGATTCCAAAGTAAAATGGCACTTTCTTTATCCTCAGGTATTGCGAAATCTGTAATATTTAATGCCACTTGATTTGTAATTGGATCAATGTTGTAACCAATCTCAAAGTACGAATTGACACCGTCTTCTTCGTCTGCAAGCCACTTGAATCGAATGCATGATTGTAGTTTATGATGAATTAATCGAGCTTGCTCGCTGCTGCCATCCCAACTGAATGTATAAATGTCATCCTTTACTGTCACATCATCGGCAAACCATTCACCCAAACCATCAGGTGAGGAGAACATTTTTTCAAGAATTCGAGGAGATGAATTCAAGATAAATTCTAATTCATATTTTTCTTTCATGGGATAGGCTTAAAATACTATTTTTGCTTATTTACGGCAATATAAGAATTTTTTTTGAATGGCGCTAATTGATTCCTTTGAAAAACGTGGAAATTTTCTCTTTAAATACCGCGGGCATTTACCGCTAATTTTGTTTATTGTTGCCATTCCTGTAGCTATTATTACTCCATATAACATATTGAATAAAAATGAGTTAGTTAAGTTATTAATTTGGATTCTTTCATTTTTCTTCATTTTTACCGGACATACGATCCGGATTTTGACTGTTGGAAGAAGACATATGCAATCATCTGGAAGGAATCGCAGTCATCAAGTTGCAAAAGAATTAAATACAACCGGTATTTATTCAATGGTTCGTCATCCGCTTTATTTGGGAAATGCGCTGATTTGGCTGGGATTAGTTTGTTTTTTGGAAAATGGTTGGTTTGTTCTCATCTTTAGTCTTATTTTTTGGCTGTACTACGAGCGAATTATGTTTGCTGAAGAGCTATTTCTGGAGAGGCAATTTGGTGAAAAATTCAAAAAATGGTCTAATCGTGTTCCCGCATTCTTGCCAAGTTTTCGATATCGAATTCCATCTAATTCGGATTTTTCATGGCGTATTGTTTTTAAAAATGAGTATCCTGGACTAATTTCAACAATGGCAGCAGTTCTTTTTATTCTAATTCTTAAACGGTCTGTTTTGAATAATAAAATTGAGTTTTCGGCAAGTGATGCTTATTTTGCAATTTTTATTTTGGTTTTTGGTTTGACATTTAAAGGAATTAAGAAATTTACGAATCTATTTAATCCTATGGACTGATGAAAAAATTAATATTATTTTCAGTAATACTATTTCTCATATTTGGTTGTAGTGATAAATTCAAACCAAAGAATGAAATTAGAACGGAATGCAAACAAGGAATAGAACCTGTTAGAAAAGTTCTCTTTATTGGTTGGGATGGTGTTCGAACTGATGCCTTGTTGGCTTCAAAAACGGCTTGTCTTGATTCAATGCTGAACAGTTCATATTACAATTTGCAAACAGATCGAGGAACTTACACAGTGAGTGTTCCGGGTTGGACATCCATATTGCATGGAGTTTGGCCGGAAAAGCACGGTTTAACTGAAAACAGTTTTGAAAATTCAAACTACAGCAAATATGCTGATATTTTTAGCTTAGCAAGACAAATTAAACCAAATTTAAGCTTATCAACTCTTTCTCACTGGGATGATTTCTTGAGAATTACGGAGCATGAAAACTTCGCTCAACGCTATGAAACGGATCATTTATTAAAGGAAGCGATAAAACATAATTTAAGTAATTGTCCGCCTGATGTTATGCTGACACATTTCGATACCCCTGATGCAATTGGTCATGATTCCGGTTTCTCTCCTTCAAATTCTATGTATTTGAAGGGAATTGAACTGATGGATATATACCTTAACGAAATAATGGGTATCATTGAATGGCGCGAACAAACATACAATGAAGAATGGATGGTATTAATTACGACCGATCATGGTGGAGAAGGAAATGGACATGGAAATCAATACGATTTAATTCAGACACGCTTTGTTTGGAGCATTATTCGGTTACCTAATCTCAATCAGAAAATTGAATTATCCAATATTCGAAGTGTTGATTTGATGCCAACAATGTTAAAATGGATTAATATTCCCGTGAATCCGATTTGGGATTTGGATGGTCAAGTATTATTTTAAAAACCAGAATTCGTAACCTTACTTCAATTCTGAATTTTATCTTTGTCAAAAATTTGTGAGTTATGAAATTGGTTATTTTTCTTGGAATTTTAGTTGTTACTTCTGCAGCGCTTGTTTTCGTTGTCTATTTGTTTTTGAAAAAGCAAGGTGAGAAGGAATTGATTTATCTTCAGGGAGAATTAAAAAAACAACGTCAAGAATATTTTTTACCAACGCGATTGGAAGCCTATCAGCGAGCGATTTTATTAATGGAACGAATTCACCCAAACAGCTTGGTGATGCGTTTACACAACCCTGGTTTACCTGCAAGAGCTTTGCAAATGGAATTAATTAAATCAATTCGCGAAGAATATGACCACAATGTAGCACAACAATTATTTATTTCTT
>VGML01000089.1 GCA_016866415.1 Bacteroidota bacterium
AGACACAGACATAACATTCACAAGCTATAACAGGAATCCCTTGAGAGGTGCCAGAACCAAGAACAATTACTTTTCCTTTCACCTTACGAAGATAAGCGTATGATTTATAACGAGACTAAAATTCAACAATTTTGTGAGCGTTGTCTTTCCGAATAAATTGATTTAAGATTGTTTTAATGTCTCTATTTTCTTGTTGGAATTTTATAAAACTTTTCCACTGAATCGGAGACTTTCCCTGAAAGTGAAATGGCGCGTATCCGTAGCCTTGGTAGTTTCCATTTTCAATTAAAACAACACTTTTCTCCGATTTATTTCTTCCTTTATCTAAAATATAAAAACTCTTTCCTTCGAAAGTCAGGTTGGCAATAAAATGTTCAACGCGTTTATTATATGCATCTGATGACTCATCGCCAACACAAGCTCCCAGACATTGTTTTATCTCGTAATGAAAACAACTAGTTTTTGTCTGATATAAACCGCATAATTTTTGACAAAACTGATGATTTTCAGAAACATACATAAGATAACTAGAAGCCTCTTTTCGAGTCGAAAAATGAATCAAAGGATGTGAATCATGATTAGCTGTTGATTCGATACTTAGCCGTAAATATCCATTTTCGTCCAAACTATCATACAATCCGTAAGGAAATAAACTTTTTCTTAATCTTCTATTGTAAATCGGACGGTGTAATTTAATCAACTCGGATTCAAGCAACATAGCTATCAATTCAGAACCGGTAAGTTCATAATCAACGCGGGCCAAATCTTGAATAAGTTTTAATCCTTTCGCCGTTTTCGTGTTTCTCAGATGTTGTTGAACTCGCTTTTTTATATTGATACTTTTCCCAATGTAAATCAGTTGATTAAACTCATTATAAAAACGATAAACACCTGCTTTTGTGGGCAATTCATCAATTATATCAAGATCCAAATTCGGATGCATTGACTTCGGATTTAATTCCTCTTGAATAAATGTTTTTAAGTTATTAGGATCTTTATTCAAAAGTATCTCAAACAGCTTCGAAGTCGCTAAAGCATCGCCACCAGCTCGATGACGACCACTGATTTCTATCCCCAATTCCTTCGAGATATTTCCAAGACTATATGATTTGTAGCCAGGAATCACATAGCGCGCAGCTCTTACAGTACATAGGTGTGGCAGACGAAAATCGTAACCTAGATTTTTAAACTCGCTTCTGAGCATTCCGTAATCAAAAGCAACATTATGAGCAACAAAAACACAGTCTTTTGTGAACTCAACAATATTTTTTGCCACTTCAAAAAACCGAGGTGCATTTGAAACCATTTCATCGTTTATGCCTGTCAATCGAACTATAAATTCTGGAATGGGTTGTTCAGGGTTTAAGAGTGTAATAAATTCGTCAACAATCTTTTCACCATCATATTTGTATATTGCCAACTCGGTTATTTTCGAATTTCTGGGACTACCTCCAGTTGTTTCAACATCAATAATTACAAACATTATTCAAATTTAGAAAAATATTACCCTGAATTGACTTTGAAAGCATTCAAAATAAAAATGATAAAAAAAATAATTATGCATGCATAGTATTTATTTAATTTTACTTAAATTTGAATAGAAAAAACTATTGATATGCATACACAACCTATTAAAGGAGGAGAATTTATTATTCGCAAAACAACTACTTCTGAAATTTTCACACCGGAAGAATGGACAGAGGAGCATCACATGATCGCCCAAATGTGTGACGATTTCATCGCTCAAGAAATTTTGCCGAACATTGAACGAATCGATAAAATGGAAGAAGGATTAATGCCTTCAATCCTTGAAAAAGCAGGTGAACTTGGACTTCTTGGATTATCAGTTCCTGAAAATTTGGGAGGGATGGGTGTTGACTTCAAAACATCGTTGCTTGCCACAGAACATTTAGGACACGGTTATTCGTTTTCAGTTGCTTTTGGCGCGCATACAGGAATTGGAACACTTCCCCTGCTCTATTATGGTAATGATAGTCAGAAAGAGAAGTACATTCCAAAATTAGCAACAGGTGAATGGAAAGCAGCATATTGTTTAACGGAACCAGGTTCGGGATCTGATGCAAATTCTGGAAAAACGAAAGCTGTATTATCTGAAGATGGAAAAAACTATATTCTGAATGGACAAAAAATGTGGATTACCAATGGCGGCTTCGCTGATTTACTAACTGTATTTGCTAAAATTGATGATGATAAGAATTTAACAGCCTTTTTAGTTGAAGCCAAAAGTGAAGGAATTTCGTTAAATCCCGAGGAGAAAAAAATGGGAATCAAGGGTTCTTCGACACGACAAGTTTTCTTTAACAATGTTGTCGTTCCCGTCGAGAATATGTTGTCAGATCGTGAAAATGGCTTTAAAATCGCCTTAAACATTCTGAACATTGGTCGCATCAAATTAGGTGCTGGTGTTTTGGGAGGATCCAAAGGAGCAATCAATGAAACAATCAAATACGCCAATGAACGTGAGCAATTCGGACGAATTATTTCAAAATATGGAGCCATTAAATATAAAATGGCAGAGCAAGTAATAAGAACATATGTTTTGGAATCAGCTACATACAGAGCAGGACAAAATATTGATGACGCCATCGCAGGATATATTGCAAATGGTTTAGACAAAGGCGCAGCTACATTAAAAGGAATTGAACAATTTGCACCTGAATGTGCCATTCTCAAAGTTGCAGGCTCTGAGTGTTTGGATTATGTTGTTGATGAAGCTGTTCAAATTTATGGTGGCATGGGGTATTCTGCCGAATCTACTGTTGAACGTGGGTACCGGGATGCAAGAATCAATCGAATTTTTGAAGGTACCAACGAAATTAATCGCATGCTAATCGTCGATATGATGCTACGAAGAGCGATGAAGGGTGAACTAGATTTAATGGGGCCAGCCATGAAGGTGGCCGGAGAGTTGATGTCCATTCCAGATATGACCGAGCCTTCAAACAATGCGCTTGGTAATGAGGAGCGATATTTGGAAGGATTTAAAAAATGTATTTTAATGGTTGCAGGTTCAGCAGTCCAGAAACTGATGCAAACGCTTTCCAAAGAACAAGAAATTTTGATGAATGTTGCCGATCTGGCTATTTGGATTTATCAAGCTGAGTCAGTTCTTCTAAGAGTTCAAAAGAAAATTGAAAAATTCGGTGAAGAAGCTTGTGCAGTGGACATTGCAATAGCAAAAACCTATTTTTATGACTCTGCCGATCGAATTGAAAAAGCTGCGAAAGATGCAATCTACTCATTTGCTGAAGGTGATGAAGCACGCATGATGTTGATGGGATTGAAACGATTTACAAAAGTTGAAGCATTTAATCCCAAAAATGCAAGGCAATTAATCGCTCAAAAATTGATTGAAGACAAAAAATATCACTTTTAAAAAGTTTCAAGATTTGATTTAAAGCGGCTTTCGGGTCGCTTTTTTATTTCAATTTATTAGAGAATACTTTTCTGAATTTCTCCACCTTTGGCCTGACAACAGCCTGACAATACATATTTTGTGGGTTTAATTCAAAATAATTGTGGTGGTATGCTTCTGCACGATAAAAATTCGAAATCGGAGAAATTTCTGTTACGATCGGATTATCCCAAACATGCCCCTCCGTGAGTCTATTTTTATATTTTTCGGACTCTAACTTCTGAAACTCATCGTGATAAAAGATGACTGAACGATATTGCGTTCCAATATCATTTCCTTGTCGATTTAATTGAGTGGGATCATGAACAAACCAAAATACTTCCAAAAGTTGTTCATACGACAAAAGATTTTCATCATATTCCACCCGAGCCACTTCTGCATGTCCCGTATTGCCTGAACAAACTTGCTCATAAGTTGGATTTTCAATTTGACCACCCGCATAACCTGGGTATACATCAAGAACACCATTTAAATCTTTAAAGCATGCTTCTATGCACCAAAAACAACCGGCTCCAAATGTTGCAACTTTCATTTTACAATTTTATGGTAAAAATACTTATTCCTTTACGAATTCGAGTGCTGCTGAATTCACACAATAACGCATTCCTGTTGGTTTTGGTCCATCTTCGAATAAATGTCCCAAATGCGCATCACACTTTTTACATCGAATTTCAATTCGTTTGTAACCCAATTCAAAGTCATCTAATTCCTTGATGTTCTTTTTATCTTCTGCATCATAAAAACTAGGCCAGCCTGAACCTGAGTCATACTTCGTTTCACTCGAAAACAAAATTGAACCACAAGCCACACAGGTATAATTTCCTTTCTCGTGGTGATTCCAATATTTCCCTGTAAAAGGTCGTTCAGTTCCTCCATCACGAATAATGTAACAAACATTCTTTGGTAAAGCTTTTCCGTTGAATTGTTCTGTTTCCTGATTTTTCTGCGTTTCAGAACTTGACTTTTGAGCACAAGCGACCGTTGAAATTAATGTCAATATAAATATTATCCATTTCACAATTGAATAACAATCTGACCCGTAAAAGGTTTGATTTTATTTAAGTCAAATTTTCAGAATTAGATTATTGGCACAGCACTTGTCACAGTATGCTTCATTCGTCGAATTCTAATAAACACATGAGTTTTAAATAGAAATACTGACAGAATGACTTAAAATATAACTATGAGTAATCTAACAGATATTGATTTTTTTGGTTTCGCAGGAGGTTTGGATAGTGATGCCGAGTTTATTCCGCTAATTACGGCAGAGGAGGAAGAGAATGTGAATAATCAAAAATTTCCATCTGAACTCCCAATCTTACCTTTGCGAAATAATGTATTGTTCCCGGGAGTTGTAATACCAATTACTGTTGGGCGAGATAAATCGATCAAATTAATCCAAGAAGCAAACAAAGGAAATAAAATCATCGGTGTCGTTTCTCAAAAAAATCAAGAAGAGGAATCACCCGAATTTGACGACTTGAATAAAATTGGAACAGTTGCACAAATTGTTCGATTACTAAAGATGCCTGATGGTTCATCAACGGTTATTATTCAAGGAAAAAGAAGACTTGAAATTGTTCAACCTTTGCAGACAGAACCATATATGACTGCTTCAGTTCGAATTATTAAAGAAAAACGAATTGATACTAAGGACAAAGAATTGGATATCATGTTCAAATCCATTAAAGATTTAGCACTTCAAATCATACGAGAAAGTCCAAACATTCCTTCTGAAGCTCAATTTGCAATAGGGAATATCGATAGCCCGACTTTTCTTGTGAATTTTATCTCTTCAAATATGAACGCTGACGTTTCCAAAAAACAAGAAATGTTAGAGGAAATGGATATGAAGAAACGAGTCATGATGGTGCTCGAACATCTGACTATGGAAGTTCAAATGCTTGAAATGCGCAATGAAATTCAGAACAAGGTCAAAAAAGATTTAGATCGACAACAACGCGAATACTTTCTTCACCAACAAATGCGAACCATTCAAGATGAATTAGGAGATAATCCTCAAATTCAAGATGTTCGTGATATGGAAGATCGCGCTAAAAAGAAAAAATGGTCCAAACTAGTTGAGAAACTTTTCTACAAAGAATTAGAGAAATTGCAACGTATGAATCCCCAAGGCGCTGAATACACAGTGCAACTAAATTATCTGGATTTACTTCTCGATTTACCTTGGGGAGAATTTACGAAGGATAATTTAGACTTGAAACGAGCAGAAAAGATTTTGGATCGCGACCATTTTGGATTGGAAAAAGTGAAAGAGCGAATTCTGGAATATTTGGCCGTCCTGAAAATTAAAGGAAATATGAAATCGCCCATTTTATGTTTTTATGGCCCTCCAGGAGTTGGCAAAACCTCTCTAGGGAAATCGATAGCTGAAGCCTTGGGAAGAAAGTACATTCGAATGTCTTTGGGGGGACTTCATGACGAAGCGGAAATCAGGGGACATCGAAAAACGTATATCGGAGCAATGCCCGGAAGAATAATGCAAAATCTGAAGAAAGCTGAAACATCAAATCCAGTTTTCGTTTTAGATGAAGTCGACAAGTTAGGAAGAAGTAATCATGGAGATCCATCATCTGCCCTTCTTGAAGTTTTAGATCCTGAGCAGAATAATGCATTTTACGACAATTATATCGAAACAGAATTTGATTTGTCAAAAGTCATGTTCATAGCAACGGCAAATAACCTTTCGACCATACAAGGACCACTTCGCGATCGAATGGAGATAATTGAAGTGAATGGATACACGCTAGAAGAGAAAATTGAAATTGCCAAAATACATTTACTTCCGAAACAAATTTCCGAACATGGAATTTCAAAAAAAGATATTTCAATCGATAAAAAAATCTGGGAGAAAGTTATTGAGGAATATACAAACGAATCTGGTGTTCGAGGTTTGGATAAAATAACAGCAAAAATTGTTCGAAATCGCGCCCGTCAAATTGCAATGGAAGAGCAATACGAAGTAAAAATTACTGATGACGATATTTTTAAGTTCCTAGGTGCTGGACGCTCTCGAACAAAATATGATAACAATGATGTTGCAGGAGTAGTTACAGGTTTAGCATGGACAAGTGTTGGAGGTGATATTCTTTTTATCGAATCATCCATTACGAAGGGAAAAGGCAAGTTAACACTAACGGGAAATCTAGGTGACGTAATGAAAGAATCTGCTGTTATTGCCTTGGAATATTTGAAGTCACATAGTGATCAGTGGAATTTAAATGCTGAACTTTTTGACAATTACAATGTTCACGTTCACGTTCCCGAAGGAGCAACTCCGAAGGACGGACCAAGCGCAGGAATAACAATGTTGACATCACTAGCCTCCCTATTCACACAAAGAAAAGTAAAGAAAAACTTGGCGATGACTGGTGAAATTACTTTGAGAGGAGATGTCCTTCCAGTCGGTGGAATCAAGGAGAAAATTCTAGCTGCTAAACGCGCAGGAATAAAAGAAATCATTATGTGCTCCAAGAATAAACAAGATGTTGACGAGATTAAAATAGACTATTTAAAAGGACTTCAAATTCACTACGTAAACAAAATGAGTGAAGTTTTGGAGATTGCTTTACTGAAAGAAAAAGTAACGAATCCAAAAGTATTAAACTAAAATTCGCTGTTGATAAAATCAAAGGAAAAGACTAAAAAGTCTTTGGCATAATTTTAGATATTTGCAAAGAAATTAAATTATTATGAAATCATTATTCTCACTTGTCTTACTTGTTTTATTTAACATTCATTTTCTGTCGGCTCAAGATTCAAAAGCCCAAGGAGTTTTGGATAAATTATCCACTAAAATGAAAGGATTAAAATCTTTTTACATAGAATTTAGCGCAAGCATAAAAAACTCAGAGACAGGAACAAATGAAAGTGAAACAGGAAAGGGATGGGTTAAAGGAAATAAATTTTCTGCCTCTTATGGCGAAAATACAATTATCTCCAATGGTATGAAAACTTGGACGGTGGTAAAAGAGGAAAAATCAGTTTATGAGTCTGATGCCACTGATGATGAAGATGGCATAAACCCTAAAAAACTTATGACTATTTGGGAAAGTGGATTCAAAAATAAATACATTAAAGAAGATAAATTAGGTAGTGAGTCTGTTCATGTTATTGATCTATACCCAAAGAATCCTTCCAAGGCAGAATATCATACGATTGTTCTCTATATTTCAAAAGGAGATGGTGAATTGAAAAAGGCAATTATGAAAGCAAAAGATGGAACTGTAATGACATACTCTTTAACTAAGTTCCAAGAAAATCCAGACGTTGATGACAGTAAATTTGTATTTGATAAAAAGAAATATCCAGGCTACCCTGTAATTCGAGACTAACGTTTCAAGGCACGATCCATTTCTCGTTTGTCATCTTTTTCTTTAAGATCCTGGCGTTTGTCATGTAATTTCTTTCCAATAGCACAAGCTATTTCTACTTTTACCCAACCTTTTTCAGATAAAAATAATTTTAAAGGAATCAATGTATTCCCTTTCGTTTTTAGAAATTTCTCTATTTTATCAATTTCCTTTTTGTTTAACAACAATTTCCTATCTGCACGAGGTTTATGATTGTAAAACGAACCATTTTCATATTCGGTAATGTGCATATTTCGAATCCACACTTCTCCATTGTTATAAATGCAATACGATTCCAAAATACTTGCCTTACCATTTCGAATACTTTTAATTTCAGTTCCACTCAACTGAATTCCAGCTTGATAAATATCCTCTAAATGGTATTCGAATCGAGCTTTTTTGTTTCTGATATTAAGTTCCTTTTGAGGCATGATACAAAGTTAAGATTTTTGATATCTTTCCAAAATTATTACACAAAACACTATAAGAAATAGCTAATTTTAACAACGAGAGAAATCATTTGAATATACCTTCCAAATATCTTGAAAATGCTGTCGATCAGTTGGCTTCGCTCCCAGGTATAGGGCGCAGAACAGCAT
>VGML01000090.1 GCA_016866415.1 Bacteroidota bacterium
ATCCAACGGCTATGCACATTGCGGCTTACAAGATTACAGTTGAAACGACTCTTCCTGGTTTGCTGCATTTGAGAAACGTTCTTCAACAAAAAGTAGAGCAATTCAAAGATGTGGTTAAAACGGGTAGAACACATTTCATGGATGCAACGCCTTTAACTTTAGGTCAAGAATTCAGTGGATATGTCACTCAAATTGATAATTCGGTTCGTGCGATTAACAATGCATTGGTGGCGGTTACGGAACTTGCGTTGGGTGGAACAGCAGTTGGAACAGGATTGAATACACCAAAAGGGTATGATGTGTTGGTTGCTAAAAAAATAGCTGAGTTCACGGGCTTACCTTTTGTAACTGCCAAAAATAAGTTTGAAGCGTTGGCTGCGCACGATGCGATGGTTGAATTATCAGGAGCGCTGAAAAGAGCTGCTGTAGCATTAATGAAAATAGCAAACGACATTCGCATGTTGTCTTCAGGACCTCGATGTGGAATTGGTGAAATTATCATTCCAGACAACGAACCAGGTTCATCAATTATGCCTGGAAAAGTGAACCCAACTCAGCCTGAAGCTTTGACCATGGTTTGTGCTCAAGTAATGGGGAATGATATGGCTGTTGCTGTTGCTGGTTCTAATGGACATTTCGAATTGAATGTATTCAAGCCTGTAATTGCCTATAATGTTTTACAGTCTGCGCGATTAATCGGTGATGCGTGTGTTTCTTTTGCTGACAATTGTGCGGTAGGAATTGAAGCAAATCTGCCGATGGTGAAACAACATTTGAATAATTCCTTGATGTTGGTTACAGCTTTGAATACGAAAATCGGTTACTACAAGGCTGCTGAAATAGCAAAATATGCTCACAAAAACGGAACAACTTTAAAAGAGGCAGCCGTTGGATTGGGTCATGTAACTCCAGAAGAATACGATTTATATGTTGACCCTTCGAAAATGATTGGTTCGTTGGATTAATGGAAGTGAAACAGGTTGAAAGTGTGGTGAAATTTTGCCACACTTTTTTATTGCAAATTTTCAGAAAAAAACGAGCGCCGCAACAAATCCTAAAAATGAAAATACTAGTGCCACTTCTGGCAAAGGAATAAAACTTTGAATTCCAACCAATAAGGCAAAAAATCCAATTCTAAGAAAGGAATTGCGCTTGTTAAGATTCATTATTTGGAGTTGTTTTCCGCCAACGATTCCCAATTTAAGTTCGTTTTTGATGCGCATCCACTCACTCGCTATAATTAGAGGAATAAGAATGATTCCTTGCGCGATTCCCATGTCTTCGTAGGATAGAAAACGGACAAATTCTTTTGTGAAATTAATATCCTTTTGATGCAAAAAAACAGCAGAATGAATTACTATTAATTCAATTATTAAGAGCGAAAGCTGTCGAAAAAAGATTTTATTTTTATCCTTTTTGGAAATTTCGGTCAACTTTAATCGCTGAGGTAAAAAAATGACTCGAGAAATTTGGTCGAGCATGAAGAATAAAAGAATAAAATAGAAATTCCAATTCCAGAAAAAATATCCGAATAGAGGCAAGGCCACATCACCTAACAACGAACTAATTCTCTCTATTCGATTCACCTTTTATTTTTAAGTATGGCAACACGTTCCTTAGTCAATTCAAAATTCGGGTTGTTTTTTAGTGCTTTCGCATACGTGAGCAAGGCATTTGAAATGTCGTTTCGGTCTTCATAGATTAAGCCAACGTTATGGTATGTTTCGACATGTCTTGGCTCAATTTCCAGGACCTTCTCATAATAATACATCGCACTATCCAAATCCATTTCCGAGAATTGTTTCATATACCCAATTTGGAAATAGGCATCGTAGTACGTTTTGTCCAAGCGAATCATTTTTCTATAAAGTGATGTAGCCGCTTTTTCTTTACCAAATTTCTGTTTTGCATATGCCAAGGAATAAATTACATCTGGATTTTTAGGTTCCAAGCGGTAAGCAGTCGTATAATACTCAATGCATATTGGATTTTCTTTCATTTCATAAAGCGAACCTAACCAAAGATATCCTACTGTGAATTTTGGATCTTGTTGAACGGCCGTCTCATAGGATGAAACCGCTCGCTCGAAATTACCTAGGTTCCTGTAAATACTACCCTTTAATATATACGCATCTCTGTACTTCGGATCGATTCGCAACGCTTGGTTGATGTATTTAAATGCTTTTTCGTTATCTTGGAAGAAACTATACGTATTCGCCAATCCTACAAGTGCTCTTGGGTTTTTCGAATCTTTTTTAATGATATATTTAAACTGATTTTGAGCTCGAAAAATATCTTCAGTGGTATAATTTTGTTTATTCAAAAGAGCCTGAGCGTATAAAATTCGCGTGTCTAATCGTGAACTATCCAAACGATAAGCACGCGCCCCATCAGCCATAGCCTCTTCAAATCGCATTTTTTCAAGTGCTTCATCACCGTGTCTCAAAAGTAACTCAATACTGTCCGGATAAATCTTTAATACACTGTCTAACTGCGCTCCCGTGTAATTTACTACCTTCTTTTTGTCAGAAGCACTGCAAGAAAAGAACAAAGTTGTTAAAAGAAAAATGAAAGCTATTCGATAAATCATAATACGAAATTAATTATTTTGAATTGGTTTGAATGTTCCGTAATTTTGTAAACGTAATTAAAAACAATGCGGTATAAACTAGTAGCGATAATTGTGGTTCTCATTTTAGGGATTACAGATGTCTTTTCCCAGGGTTGTTCTCAGTGTAAAATGCTTGCTGAACAGGCAGGAACCGCTGATGAAGCTTCCTTTGGTTCGAATATCAATTATGGGATTTTGTATTTGATGATTATTCCTTATTTGATGCTGATGTTTTTATTTAGAAATCAAATTAAACGTTTTTTGCAAAGTTTGTTCAAAACGGCATCTAAGTAAATGTCCGACAAAGAGAATCAATTCTGTTTTCTTCCACTTGTCTTAACTGCTGACTTTTCTCATTTACCGAAAAAACTAGATTACCCTTTTTACTACGACCCAAAACCACTTGCTGTTGAGGCTGCCAAACGTTTACAAGCTAGACTGGAAAAAGAGGATTTCAAGCACAATTTCGGCATCGGACAAACAGAACGCGGAAATGCCATTGGGAAAATGTTTGGTGTTTTGGTCGTTGAATCGAGAACTGGTGAAATAGGTTATTTAGCTGCATTTTCCGGGAAATTAGGTGATAAAAACCACCACGAAGGATTTGTTCCACCTGTATTTGATATTTTGGAAGAAGATGGGTTTTTCAAAAAAGGAGAGTTAGAACTGAATGCACTGAATCGAAAAATAGAATCGATTGAAAACTCAAGTCAATTTGCCAAAGCCATTCAATTCTTGGAACAATTTAAAAAGGAAAGCGAAGAAAAAGTCAACCAATTTAAATCGTTTCTTAAATCCGAGAAACAAAAACGAGATGAAACGCGGTTGAAAAACAAAGAAGTTGTTTCAGAATTGGAATTTAAAAATCTGAATGAAAAGCTGAATGCTGTGAGTATTTCCCAACAATTGAAACTCAAAAAGTTGAAGAAATTAATCGCTCAGGAAATCTCAGAATTAGAAGATAAAACTTATTCAGAACTTCAAAATCTAAAGGAAATTCGGGCAAATAAGTCAGCTCAACTTCAACAAGCAATTTTCAATGAGTACACGTTTTTGAATTCCAATAAACAAAACAAAAGTTTGCTTGAAATTTTTAGTAAAACGGTTTTCAAAGTCCCGCCGGCAGGAGCAGGAGAATGCGCCGCACCAAAATTATTTCAATACGCCTTTTTAAATGATTTGAAGCCGATTTGCATGGCTGAATTCTGGTGGGGAATGTCGCCCGATTCCGAGGTTCGTGTTCACAAACAATTTTATCCTGCTTGTCGTGGAAAATGCGAGCCAATTTTGGATCATATGCTAGGGGGAATCGAAATAGAAGATAATCCCATGTTGAAACAAGCGGAGGTTACTGACTTAGAAATCGTTTTTGAAGACGAATGGCTTTTGTTGGTTAACAAACCCACCGAATTTTTATCAGTTCCAGGCAAAGAACTGAAAGATTCAATTTTGGAGCGAATTAAAATAAAATATCCAAATGCAACTGGGCCCTTGCTCGTTCATCGCTTGGATATGTCAACTTCGGGTTTGCTGTTGGTTGCGAAGTCGGAAGATGTTTATAAAAATCTTCAAAACCAGTTTATTCAACGAAAAGTAAAGAAAACATACATCGCTCTTTTGGATGGGATAGTTAACGAAAAAGAAGGAACAATCAATCTTCCTTTACGAGTTGATTTGGAAGACCGTCCAAAACAAATGGTTTGTTATGAGCATGGTAAAAATGCCCTTACGAAGTATAAAGTTTTGGGAATTAAGGATAAAAAAACTAGAATTGAGTTTTATCCCATTACCGGACGAACGCACCAATTACGAGTTCACGCCGCGCATCATATGGGATTGAATTGCCCAATTGTTGGAGATGATTTATACGGAACAAAAGCCCAGCGACTTCATTTACATGCCGCTCAAATTGAGTTTACACACCCGGAAACAAAAGAAAAAATGGTTGTTGGTTGTAAAGCGCAGTTTTAGGTTAATAGATGAGTTTAATAATTGCGAATTGCTAGCTGTTCGCAACGAAAACGTTAATCTGCAATCAGTAATTTGTCAATCTGCTATCTAATATAACCCCTTCCTCCCAATCACTTTTTTCACCGCATCAACCACATTGACGGTATCAATTCCATACTTCGCCATTAATTCCATGGGAGTTCCGCTTTCGCCGAATGAATCATTTACAGCGACATATTCGTGTGGAGTTGGCAATTTCCTTGCTAAAACCTGAGCTACCACGTCACCCAATCCACCGTGCATCATATGTTCTTCGGCTGAAACCACGCATTTCGTTTTAGAAACAGATTTCAGAATCGCTTCTTCGTCCAATGGCTTGATGGTGTGCATATTAATTAATTCTGCAGAAATGCCTTGTTCTGCTAAAATCTGAACAGCTTCAATCGATTTCCAAACCAAGTGCCCACAAGCGATGATGGTGACATCCGTTCCTTCGTTTAAAACATCTGCTTTTCCGATCACGAATTTAGCATCTGGCTTCACGAAAATTGGCATAACTGGTCGTCCGAAACGCAGGTAAACCGGACCGAGGTGATCCGCAATCGCAATCGTTGCTTGTTTGGTTTGATTGAAATCCGCAGGAACAATTACAGTCATATTTGGCAACATGCGCATCATGCCGATGTCTTCTAAAATTTGATGTGTCGCACCATCTTCCCCTAAAGTCAGGCCTGCATGCGATGCACAAATCTTCACGTTCTTTTGTGAATACGCCACCGATTGACGAATTTGATCATAAACTCGTCCAGTTGAGAAATTAGCGAACGTACCTGTAAATGGAATTTTCCCTCCAATGGTCATTCCTGCTGCCAAGCCAATCATGTTGGCTTCAGCAATCCCAACTTGAAAAAAACGATCTGGGTTTTCGTTTTTGAACGCATCCATTTTTAAGGATCCAATCAAATCTGCGCAAAGAGCCACCACATTAGGGTTATTCCTTCCCAATTCTGCTAATCCCTCTCCAAATCCTGATCGCGTGTCCTTATTTCCAAGTACTTCTAATTCCATTTTTATAAATTTAAATTCAATGTTCGATTCGATTCTATTTTAAAACTTTTCTCTTTTGTGTAAGCGGTTGACTTTTGATCCTTTTCTCTATACACAATCTTGTAATTTCCTGGCTGCAAATAATATTTTCCTTCTTTCAAACCAGCTTCCAAATTACAAACCCATTCAAAAGTGTTATTTCCTTTATCAAGAAAAATTTGCCCGACAAGACCTTTTGTCGCAGCGTATGAGAAACATCCAGAAGGAATTACGTCAACATTGGTGGTTTTACCTTGTGTAACTTCAACGCGCTGATAGGTTCGAGGCAAGGTAAAAATTTCCAAATCGTAAGTGCCGACCAAATATTTTTGAGTAGAGTTGAAAGTCTGCGAATTCAAGGTTTGTGTTTGATCTTTTTGCATTACGCGCATGCTATAGTTGGGATTATTAACGTTTTTCGTTGAAATCAATTTTATAAATCCTTGCGGTGCGTCAATTTGAATCACGTTATGTGTGTATTTCTGAAGCGAAACGTTTTTCTTTTCAATTTTTGGAAGTGTGTTCACAACAATGTCAAATTTTAGATTCGGATCTAAGATCAACGTATCAGGATTTCCATAGCGATTTATGGTGTGTGTTAATGCATGCTTTAAATTCTGAGTACCAGCTTCGTAAAGAAACATTGTTACATCCGTTTCAGTTGGTTTTTTCGAAATATCGTTCAAGTTGATTTGTGCCGTAGTATTCAAAAGTGCTTTTGTGATGACATTGTTCAATACGACCTTGAACGCATTTGAATTTTTCGAGGTAAGACAAGTCCATTCCCAAACCAATGACAAATGGAGTCACTTTTACGCCTTTGTCTTTTAATTTCTTTGCGATTAAACAGGGATCGTTATCGCAAGATTCAAGGCCATCCGTGATTAAAATGATAAAATTCCTCGCTAACGTATCTGGAAAATCACCGGCTGAGGCTTCCAAAGATCGGGCAATTGGTGTGGCTCCTTTTGCTTTAATTGTTCGAACTTTCGTTTGAATAGCATCAACTGTGTTTGCTGCAAATGGGACCTCTAATTTGGTGTCGGCGCAATCTTGGTAGGTATTTGTAACTTCTGACTGATGTCCGTAAACGCGAAGTGCAATTTCCAAATTGGGGACCCCTCTTAATTTCTCAACAGATTGAATCAAAATATCCTTAGCGGCATCCATTCGGGTTTGTTTGTCCCAATCCAAGTTCATGGAGTTAGAGGCATCAAGAATAAATAAAATTCGCGTTGTTTTTTGACTAAATGCTAGTCCGAATGAAAAGAAAAATAATATGAGTAAAAGGGTTTTCACTAATAGTCTCCCAGTGTTTCTTCTAATTGATTAAGAGCAGATTGGAGTTGCTCTGCATTTGGTGCTGAACCGTGCCATTTGTGCGTTCCCATCATATAATCAACTCCTTGACCCATTTCTGTTTTCATAATTATTACAATTGGTTTCCCATTTCCCGTTTCGTTTTTTGCATTCATCATCGTAGAACGCATATTTTCAAAATCGTGACCATCCATGTGAAAAACTTCCCATCCAAAAGCTTGCCATTTTAGTTCAAGGTTACCAAGAGAGAGCACGTCTTCCACATCTCCATCAATTTGACGCCCATTATAATCAATTGTTGCAATAATATTATCAACTTTATTTGCTGCAGCATACATGGCCGCTTCCCAAATCTGTCCTTCTTGTAATTCACCGTCTCCATGAAGCGTGTAAACAATGGATTTATCGTTGTTCAACTTTTTCACTTGTGCTGCACCAACACCAACTGATAATCCTTGGCCAAGTGAACCAGACGCCATTCGAACTCCTGGTAATTTTTTGTCCGTAGAAGGGTGTCCTTGTAAACGGGAAGATAGTTTTCTGAAAGTTGCCAATTCGTTCACTGGGAAAAAGCCCGCTCTCGATAAAACACTATACCATACAGGAGAAATATGACCGTTTGAAAGGAAAAACAAATCTTCATTTTTCCCATCCATGTTGAATTCTTGAGCATTGAATTTCATCCATTCAAAATACAGAAATGTTAAAAAATCGGCACAGCCCAAAGAACCGCCTGGGTGCCCGGAATTTACCGCAGCAACCATTCTAACAATGTCTCTCCGCACTTGAGAGGCGACTTTCTGTAATTTCAAATTGTTCATTTTGAGGGATTAAAAATTCAAAACAAAGCTAAGTTTTATTATCTTAGTGCATTCTTGAAATATTTTAACAATTAGTGCAACTTTTCAACGAGTAATTAAGTCATCAAAAAATACGATTTGTTTTATGAAAAAAATCTTCTTTTCAACTTTTATTTTTTGCTCCTCATTTTCTCTTTTTTCTCAGAAATATAGTGAGGATCTTGAAAAAAGTTATACCAAAACCGAGTTAAAGAAAATGAGTTCTGAGGACCTGATTTTGTTAGAATTTGGCTTAAATAACGGTTTTTACATCACAGCTTTGCCGTCCAAGGAATCTTCTGATATAAAAAAGCTTAATGTTACTACCGAAATTAAAAAATTCACAGACTTAGGATTGCGTATTGAAAATCAAAATCAATACTTCAACATCGTTGGAACCGATAAAATGTTGGTTGTCAAATCCAAGTATGTGTTACAAAATGAATTAAAAAACAAGAACAATTA
>VGML01000091.1 GCA_016866415.1 Bacteroidota bacterium
AACCGGGGCGCAAGGACCAATTGGTTTAACTGGTCCTCAAGGGCCAGCAGGTACAACCGGGGCGCAAGGGCCGATTGGTTTAACAGGGCCAGCTGGAGCAACAGGAGCGCAAGGGCCTGCTGGTCCAGTTGGATGTACTTCTGCAAATTATGTTATAAAATCAAATGGTACTTCTGCAACATGCACAGTTGCTCCTATTTTTGAGGATGCTTCGGGTAATGTTGGAATTGGTACAACGAGTCCCTCTTCAAAGTTATGCATTGATGGCGTTTCGCCGATAACCGAAATAAGAAGCGGTGGATATTTAATGCTACGCCCTACGAACAATTCGTGGGACATGCGATTGCAATCCGTGGGGCAAAGGCTTGATGTATTTTCCGGAGGAAGTTTAGCCACTCCGATAACTTCGTTTGTGGATGGTGGAAGAGTCGGGATAGGCACAACCAACCCACAAGCAAAGTTACACGTTGCCGGAAGTATTATCAACGCTTCGGGAACAGGAAGAAGATTTGGTTGGAACCTACCCGAGGGAACTACAAGTGCTGCTCCAAGCACCGTGGCCTATTTTGAGGGTGATGCCCTTGCCTCTTTAGGTTTTTACGCCATCAATAATCCAAATTTCTCGGATAGGAGAATAAAAAACATACTCGGCGTTTCAAATCAAATAAAAGATGCAGAAATCCTAAGTAAAATTGAGATTACCGATTATAAGTTAATCGATACCCTCTCATTTGATAAGCGTACCATAAAAAAAGTGATAGCTCAGCAAATAGAAGAAATCTATCCCCAAGCTATTTATGAGAAAACGAATTACATACCAAGTGTTTTTGCCCTTACAACCAAGTTCAAGGAAAATGAAGAAGGTTTGTTGGAAATTGAATTACAAAAAGAACATGGTTTCAAAGAAGGAGATAAAATTCAACTTAATCTTTCCAACGGCACGCAGCATTTCACCACTGTAGAAAGTATTACATCGCCACAAAAATTCACAATTCAAAAAAACGATGATTTCAAAAATACAAATGAAATACTTGTATACGGAAAAGAAATAAATGATTTCAAATCAGTTGATTATGATGCGCTTACAACCTTGAATATTTCCACAACTCAGTATCTCATCAAAAAAATTAAAGAACTCGAAGAAGAAAATAGCCAACTAAAACAAACGAATAGCAAAGCAATAGATGATTTGCGTTCGGAAATAGAGAAACTGAAAGCAATTAATTTGAATAACCAATAAATCTATAAACCATGAAACAATCAAAATTATTCTTGGGATTAATCGGAATCTTAGTAGGAATCCATTCTGTCCATTCGCAATCAGTGGGAATCAACGGAAGCGGTGCAAGCGCAGATGCATCCTCAATTCTGGATTTGAGTTCGACAAGCAAGGGGTTGTTGATTCCAAGGATGAATCTCACGCAACGCAACGCTATTTCCTCGCCAGCGATAGGTTTAATGATCTACCAAACGGATAATACGCCAGGTTTCTATTACTACAATGGTTCTGCTTGGGTTCAAGCAATAGGTCCGCAAGGACCCACCGGAGCAACTGGCCCTCAGGGTCCTGCAGGAACAAACGGAACTAATGGGATTAACGGTACCAATGGAACTGATGGAAAATCAGTATTAAATGGCACTTCAAATCCTACATCCGGTATTGGAGTAGATGGAGATTTTTTCATTAATACGTCTTCAAATACTTTATTTGGACCGAAAGCAAGTGGTTCTTGGCCGACAGGCGTTTCTTTGGTTGGCCCAACAGGCGCTACAGGTGCAACGGGCCCAATAGGTGCAACTGGCGCCACAGGTGCAACTGGAGCAACCGGAGCCACTGGGCCTGCTGGTCCAGCGCCATCTGGCACTGGAATTGTTACAGTCAATAATGGTACTTTACAAAGTCCTGGTAATTTAAGTGGGGATATTTCAAGTTCTGGGCTCACCACAACATATGGTAATGTCGTGCCTGCTTCGAAAGGAGGAGCCGGTACAGTAAATGGGATAATGAAAGCCAATGGCAGCGGCACAGTTAGTGCAGCAACTGCTGGCACTGATTACCAAGCCCCAATGAGTGCCGGGACAGGGATAAGTATTTCTTCAAATACAATTACCAATACAGCGCCGGATCAAACAGTTACTTTATCTAATGGAACAGGTATATCGGTTAGTGGAACGTATCCAAATTTTACAATAACCAATTCGAGTCCTTCAAGTGGTGGAACCATAACAAGCATTACAGCTGGAACGGGATTAAGTGGGGGTACTATAACTACTTCAGGTACTATTTCAATGCCAAACACAGGTACAGCCGGAACATACGGTTCAGCAACTCAAGTACCTGTTTTCACTACAGATGCTCAAGGTAGAGTGACAGCTGTTACAAACACAACAATTACAGGAGTTGCTCCATCAGCGGGTAGTTCAAACTACATCCAAAATGGAACAGCTGCTCAAACGGCTAATTTTAATATTTCTGGAAACGGTACCATTGGAGGGCGATTAATTTTAACTGGTGGTACAATTTCAACTGCAGCAATGACCGGAACAAGTGATTTAGGACTATATTCATTGTCCAATGGCAGTTGGATACGTATGGTTACAAATCAGGCTCCCATTAAGTTTTTTAGTGATGCTAACGTCAGCAACATAGGTTCGACACCAAATTTTACAATTGAATCAAACGGTAATGTGGGAGTTGGTACAAATTCTCCGAACTGGAAGTTCGATGTTTCGCAAGGCACAATGGGAAATATAAATTATGCTGGTAATGCAGGTTTAAACCTATGGATGGCTAATGGTACTCAAGCTGCTCCCACTGATGTTACGGCCGATGGAACAACTATTGGTAATATAAATTTAGGTTATCGAATTGGTGGTTCTTTCGCAAATTTTGCAAGAATTCGATCATCAATAGATGGCACTGCAAGTAGTTCATCCGATGCACCTGCGAATTTGACTTTTTGGACAACAGCCGATGGGAGCGGCACAGTTTCCGAACGCATGAGAATATCAGCAAGCGGTAATGTAGGTATTGGCACAACTTCTCCTGCATTTAAATTAGATGTAGAAGGTGATGTGGAATTTGGGTCGGGAACAAGTAATTTGGAGTTTATAAAAAGCGGTTCAGCATTTATTATTCAGCATCACGACCCTTCAGTAGCTTTTAATAATTTATCCTTGTGCCCTTCGGGCGGTAGAGTTGGTATAGGAACTACATCTCCGATTGCACCATTGCATGTTGAATCTCAATCTTCAGCAACCTATGGTAATTTTACATATTATGCGTTTCAAATGAATGGAGGAGGCGGCTCTTGTTGTGCAGGAACACTTCACAATGTATCCATTCATGCATCTGGTAGAATGTTAGCATCTGAATTTGATGCCTTTTCCGATAGCAGAATTAAAAATATAGAAGGAGTTTCGAATGGCTCAACTGATTTAAACACACTGATGGGACTTCAAATCACGGACTACAGAATGAAGGATAAACTAAAGGACAATAAACCTTATAAAAAAGTAATTGCCCAACAAGTGAATATGGTGTATCCTCAAGCAGTTTCTTTTACCACAGAGGTAATACCAGATATATACAAAATGGCTGTAATTAATAATGGCATCGTAAAAATGAACAATAATTTCAAGGTAGGTGAAAACGTCAAATTAATTTTAGAGGAAAAAGAAGGGATTTTCGAAATTATTTACGCTGACGAGAATCAATTTAAAATCAATGAATCACTATCCGGAGATGTTTTTGTTTATGGAAGAAGAGTTGATGACTTCCACACGGTAGATTATGAAGCTCTATCAACCTTAAATATTTCTGCTACGCAAGAACTTTATCGCATTATCCAAAGACAGCAAGCCGAAATTGATGGTTTAAAATCAGAGAAAATGAAATCTACTTCCGACATTGATAAACTGAAAGCGGAGATTGAATGGATTAAAGCATCATTACCTAAAGCAGATAAGAATTGAGTCACGAAAGTGTTCGGGATAAGAGTTAGTGTTCATTGGAAATACCAAATCGACTTAGTAAACAATTAAAAACGAGTATTAACGAGTAAAATAAAAAAATGTCAAAAAACATCCTCACACTTATCATAATCTTATTTTCACTAAACACTTTCTCCCAAAAGAAAACAGAAACCAAACCAGCTTCCTGCCAAATAGCTACTATCCAACGTGATTCGGTGTTGGTGAAGTTGAAAGAGTATCCTACGCAAGTAAAAATGCTCGAGGCCTACCAAAAGCAGTTGCAATCGGAGTATGATTTCAAGAAGTTGGAGTTGGACACGAAAGTGAAAAATTACCAGGATAATGAAAAAGCCTACACTGATGCGCAAAAGCAAGAGAAAGTGCAAGAACTTCAAACCTTGGATAATGACTTGAAAAAGTTCAGCCAAGAAGCCGAACAAAAGCTTTTGAAAAAAGAACAAGAATTACTTCAACCCATGAACGATAAAATCAATAAAGCGATTGAAGCGGTTGCCACCAAACAAGGATATGCGCAGATTATGGATCGTAAAACAGTTTATTTTTCACTCGCAGTTTGTGATGCCACGAAACTAGTTATCGAAGAAGCGAATAAATAAAGAATTATGAATACAAAAAGAATCTCTTTCGTTTTAAGTTCGATATTGCTTTTTAGCATACACATGAGTCTTTTGGGACAAACAAGTATTGTTTTAACGGGTTCTGATTTGAGGTTAGTTTCTGATGAGAATACAAAACTTGTTCTTTCGGATGTCAATTTGGTAAACAATTCTCACGTTGACGTGATTTCAGGAAATCCAGAGCTAGTTTATACCGGAACTAACCCTACTAGCGTTAGTGGTAATATCGCAACCAATTTAAATAAACTGACAATCAATAATGTGGCAGGATTAGATTTAGCAAATTCGATTACTGTTACAAATGAATTAAAACTGACAAGTGGTCATTTAAAATTGGGAGATAAAAATCTTACGCTCGGTCCTTCCGCAACTATTGGAGGAACTCCAGGCGCTAGCAATATGATCGTGGCTTCAGGGAATGGACAGCTCCGTAAAAGATTTGCATCAGGAACCTACACAACGAGCAATTCACCCGCTCCATTTACTTTCCCAGTTGGAACAACTACTGGAGGTAATGAATATACGCCAGTAACATTGGATTTCAACTCTGGAAGTTTTGATGCTCAAGCCTATGTTGGAATTCGAGTTGTTGATCAACGTTCGACTTTTATGAATAGTGCTATCACCACGAATTACCTAAATCGTAATTGGATTATAGAACCAAGTGGAATTACATCACCGAATTATAATATTGATTTGCACTATGTTCAAGCCGACTGGATTGGAACATCTGCAGGAGAAGAAGCTATGATTCCAATCAAATATAGCACTCACACTGGAACAGGGATGTGGTATCAACCGGAATCAGGTGGTTTTTCAAATGCAACTGAAGTTGGAAGTGGACAAGCTAATAGTGCTGCAAACATTCTAAATTGGGAATCTGTCACTTCTTTTAGTCAATTCGGTGGTGCAGAAGGAAATAACCAACCCCTGCCTGTTGAACTTGTTTCGTTTAATGGAGTTTGTGAAAAAGGAATTATAAGTTTAAGCTGGCAGACAGCTTCTGAGTTCAATAGCTCGCATTTTGATGTAGAGAAATCTAGAGATGGTGAGAACTGGCAGTTATTGGCTACCTTACCATCTGCAGGTACATCAAACGAGTTGATTACGTATCAATGTACAGATCAAAATGGAACAGAAGGAAACAACTACTTCCGTTTGCGTCAAGTAGATATCGACGGAGCAGAAAAATTGTATGATCCAATCAATGTTTCTTGCTCGGAAGTTACTGCGGCTTATTTCTCCAGTTTTCCGAATCCTTCAGGAAATTCTTTTCAAGTGGTTTTGAAAAACAAAGAACTTATCGGAACATGCAAATTTCATATCGTAGATGCAACTGGAAAGGTTGTTGAAAACAGGGAATTAGAAGTAAAAGATGGGATTAATATGTATGTTATCAACCAAGAATTAACTCCAGGAATTTATTTCTTGAACATTTCAAACGGCTCTAAATCAACTCCGGTGTTGCGGCATGCGGTGAAGTGAGATTGAGGGTTGAGGTTTGAGACTAAGGGTTGTCCCGATAGCTATCGGGATTGAGGGTTGAGGGTTGAGACTGAGGGTTAATAATAAGGTTTGAGAAGGGAGAGTTTATGCTTCGGCAGGCTCAGCATAAAGATTGAGGGTTGAGATTGAGAGTTGAGGGTTTAGGGTTGAGTCCCGATAGCCATCGGGATGAAAGAGGAGAGATGATTAGCGGATTGCGGATTGCGGATTGCGGATTGCGGTGAAATAATCCAACCTCTGCACACTAAAATTTTTCTACTTCGCGTAAGCGCAATTCCACAAGGGAAGCACCAACCCTGCCAAAGCTCAACTGATCGTCGTGAAGGGTAAATCCCTTTCTGCCTTTAAGTAAATTGCGGATCTCCTGTCGGAGAATTTCTGCGCCAATGCCATGAAAACGCGTTTTCTTGTCGTTCTTAGTAATAGAGGGATCTAGTGAAAAAACCTTCCATTTCATCAAGGGCTCGGACGCCGAATTGATTGTTATTCCAAACTTTAATTGCCTTGTTGTTTTCAGATAAAATAAAACACGGAAAAGTCCCCAACACTAATTGTGAAATTTCGACAACATCTAGTCGTTGGCAAACTTGGTAATCTGAAGAGATTTTTGAAAGAATCCCCGTTTTTGGTGGTAAGGAATCGGAAGTAACGACCCAATAATTGATGGTCATTTTCGGATTTCTTGATTTTATTTTATCGATTAAAGGAATCGCTTGATGGCAATAAGGGCAATCGGGTAAAACAACAACTGTCAACGCTTTTTGAGTTGGAAATTTAATTTTACTGTTCGGTATGACGCCCAAATTTGAAAAGTCGCCTTCGTAAATGGGGTAAAAAGCAAAATAGACTGAAAAAGGAAGTAAAAGGACGAAAAGTGAAATTGCCCATTTAATCCAGTTTTTGTTAAATCGAATCTTTTTTATTAGAAAAACCAGAATTAATCCTAATAAAATAGAAAGAAAGTAGGGCAATGCTTTCGACGAAGACCAACTTAAGCCAATATCTAGGAAATGCGTTTCAATCCAATTCATAAAAAAAGGGACCGAAGTCCCTTAAAATCAGTGAGTTATTGAAGTTCGCAATCAACAGTTACTCCTAATGCGCTTGCATCTCCGCTGTCACAATCTGCTTTCGCGTCAGATTTTGTTTTATCAGAAATTGTTCTGGATTCAGATCCTCCGATGGATGAAGTACATTTACACGTCCAATCTTTTTTACATGAAGCCAACGTAAGTAACGTTAAGCCGCTTAACAGAATTATTTTTTTCATTGATTTAAATTTTTAGTTTTCAAATATAGTTTATTTTTTGGATTTAGGGATTTTGTTGATGTTTGGGAATTAGGACAAATGACTTTAGGATGAATGACTTTAGGAGAGAATGATAAATGATTTGATGAGAGAATGACAAATGACTTTAGGACAATAAGACTTTTAGACAATAAGATTCGGGATTTTAAGAAGTTGGAATATTCGCTGTATCAAATTAAAAATTCCATACTATACGTTTTGAATTCTCAATGTTCAATTTTCACTTTCAGTTCTCCACTCTTAACTTTTCACTCAAAACTACCCATGCATCGTCTCTGATTTTCCGTAATTTTCCATCAGGCTAGCTTCGAATTCAAGGAATTCCTGCCAACATTTATCAACCTTAATTCCGTTGGCATATTTGCGAGCAAAGCCCAAAAATGTTGTATAATGCCTCGCTTCACTTTCCATTAAAGATCGGTAGAATGATTTGAGGTCTTCATCTTTCAATTCTTCGGATAAAATTTTAAATCGTTCACAACTTCGGGCTTCAATCATCGCTGCGAAAAGCATTTTGTTTACAAACATTCCTTCAGTTGTACTATTGGTTTTATTGCGCCGCAGATATTCACTGAGGTCATTAACATAAGGATCTTTGCGTTCAAATCCTAGTTTTAAACCACGTTCCAAAAGTTTATCGTGAACCAAATCAAAGTGTTCCATTTCCTCTTGACAGATGGCGGTCATCGCTTGAACTAGGTCCGTGTAATGCGGATATTGAACAATTATTGAAATGGCATTGCTTGCCGCTTTTTGCTCGCAAAATGCATGATCAACTAAAATCTCTTCAATGTT
>VGML01000092.1 GCA_016866415.1 Bacteroidota bacterium
GGAGATAATTTGGATACCTCATTAAACGCTACTTCTAATTGGAGAGGAAATGTAATTTTTTCGCATCCTAAATTTAAATTGGGAAAGACACTTTCCTTTGTATTTAGCCATTCTATTTATGAAGGGTTGTCGAAAACTGTTCGTCCAAAAGGTGTTTTTGACACCCTAAAACTTGAGATTGCTTTATATCAAATAAAGGTTCGGGAATTAAAACAAATTGTGGTTAAAGCGCCTGGAGTCCCAGATACAGTTTTTCATTCAGATCGATTGAGTGTGGCAGATTTTGAAATTCTAAACAACGAGGACATTATTTTATTGACTTATCCAAAGCAATTGCAAAAAGGTAGCGAAATACTTCTTTTTGATGGGGTAAATATCAAATCAATTTTTCAAGTAAATGATGAAGCAAAATACCTTGCTCGCGATTATCGAGGAAACACGCACATTATTTGTAGGGAAAAGGTTTTTGGAGTATATATATCCGATAATTCAATAGAGCTCGGGCAAATTCCAAAGGATTATTTCTTCAAATACGTGTCTCCGATTGTGGATACGAACGCTTCAAAAATGTATTTTTCCAATTTCAACAAGGACTATCCTGCATTTGATTATTTCGTTTTTGATACCTATGATTCAACCTATCGTTCTATTTTGAATATCAAAGATGATTTGATGATGGAATTGTATCGTTCGGAATACAAATGGGTCGATGTTCGCACGAAACTTTGGGCTAAGAAAAAAGAACGTGAAACAGGAATTGATGCGCAGATATGGGTAGGGGCGAATTACTTTACGCAATCGATTTATTATAAAGAGGTTTATGCGCCTCTGTTTCACCGAAATGATTCAGTATTTGTTTTTGATTACCCAAAAGATCGCTTAATCATTTTTAATCGTTTGGGAGAGTCCTTGGATACCATTTCCATTTATCATCATTATCAGCCAAAGAAAACCGGATGGCAAAAACAGCTTATTCAGGACAATGTAACCGGCGTGATTTATGCTCAATACGAAAAAGATGGAAATATGTATCTTGGAATTATTGATGTTAAAACAGGAGAAATCAATGAGAAAGTGAAATTAAATTATAAGTACGTTGAGAAAATCAGAGTCCACAACAACAAAGTTTTTTATGTTTATCGTCCTTTTGAATCTACTCAGAAGCGTTTTTTATACAAGGAAAAATTACCGTATAATTTCCCTCCGGCAGAGTTGATAATGGAGAGTCAAATTGAAAAATAAGAATTGATAAGTGAATTTTTAATGGCTGGTTGAATTATATTCAAAAACCAAACCCAGTGCAAAATCCAACTGTTCTTGTCTTGAGAGATTGGAATTATCAATAACAATTGCATCTGAAACTTGAATTAACGGACCGATTTTACGATGAGAATCGATATAGTCTCGTTCTTTTAAATTTGTCCGAACTTCCTCAATAGAACTTATAATTCCTTTGCTTTTTAATTCATCAAATCGACGTTGTACTCGAACTTCTTCACTTGCGGTAACAAAGAGTTTTAATTCTGCATTTGGAAAAACAACCGAACCGATATCTCTACCATCCATAATTATTCCGCCAAATTCTCCCATTTTTCGTTGTTCATTAACAAGTTTCTTTCGAACTTCACCGATTACCGCAATTTTAGAGACAATTTGTGCGACTTCATTACTCCTGATTTCAATCGAAACATCTTCTTCATTCAAAAACAGATGGTTTTCGTCTTTTATTCGTTTGAATTCAAGATTTATTTTAGGCAATGCCTTTTTAATTTCTATCAAATCAGGAATGCTATTTTCTACTAAACCATTTCGCAAACAATAAAGTGAAACTCCACGATACATCGCTCCCGAATCAATAAAAATATAACCAAGTTTTTCAGCCAGATCTTTTGCAAGCGTGCTTTTACCGCATGCAGAGTAACCATCAATAGCAATTGTGAGCTTTTTCATTTTAGGTAAAAGTAATAATTCTTTTAAAAAAGAAAAGGCTCCCAAAAGGAGCCTTTTCTTTATGAGTTTATTATTGCTTAATAATAAATAGCACGACGAACTTTAGAAACATACTTCGCCAATCGAATTACTTGTTTTGTGTAACCGAATTCATTGTCATACCATGCGTAAAGAACAACATTTTTACCATCCTTCGATACAATTGTTGCATTAGAATCAAACACTGAACAACACGTATTGCCAATAATATCACTTGAAACAAGTTCAGGATCAAATGAATAATAAATTTGATTGACTAATTCACCATTCAGAGCCGCATCTTTAATTGCTGCGTTTACTTCTTCAACTGATGTAGATTTATTCAATTCTAGACTTAAAATTGCCAATGAACCGTTCGGAGTAGGAACACGCACAGCGTTTGCAGTAAGCTTGTCTTTTAATTCAGGAATTACTTTCGTAACGGCATTTCCTGCACCGGTAGATGTGATTACCATATTGATTGCTGCGGATCGACCTCGTCTTGGTTTTTTATGCATATTATCCAAAAGATTTTGGTCATTCGTGTATGCGTGAACCGTTTCGATGTGGCCTTTTAACACTACATACTTATCATTTACAACTTTCAATACTGGTGAAATTGCATTTGTTGTGCACGACGCGGCTGAATAAATTGTTTCATTCTCGATATCCAAAGTTCCTTGGTTTATACCATATACTACATTTGGAATTTCTTTTCCCGGCGCTGTCAATAATACCTTAGAAGCTCCTTTCGATTTAAGGTGACGAGATAATGCCTCACGATTCGTGAATACACCTGTATTATCAATAATCAACGCATTGTTAATTCCATATTTCGTGTAATCAACTTCCTCAGGAGCAGGAGCATCGATCATTTTCACTATTTGTCCATTAATGATTAAGGCTTTGTTTTCCAAATCTTCGATAACTGTTCCTTTAAAAGCACCGTGAACTGAATCGTTTCGCAATAAAGAAGCACGTTTGATTATATCTGCATCTGATGAACCACGAGTAACAATTGCTCTTAATCGCAATTGTTGACCTTTCCCTGCTTGTTTGATTAATTCGCGTGCAGCCAAACGACCTATTCGACCAAAACCATATAATACAACGTCTCTCGGTTCAATTTCATTATTTCCATCACCTTTTAGAGATCCAAGTCGATTATTTAGAAAATCTGTTTTCGAGGCGTATTTCCCATTTTCCGCCAACCATTCACTTGCTAACTTTCCAATATCTAATTTCGAAGCAGGAATATCAAGCGTTGTTATTAGTTCTGCAAGTTCAGAAGTTGTAAAAACGTCAATTGGTTTATTGACAACTTGACCAGCGTATTCATGAAGATTTAAGATTTCAGAAATAGTTACATCAGTTAAATGGTGTCTAAATAAAACCAATTCGATTCCTTTGTCGTAAAGTAATTCTCCGACTTTGCTTTGTAATTTCACCGCCGCACGTTCCTGTTCAATGTGTGACTTCAATTCTTTTTCGTAGCCAATAGCTGTTTCCATTATTTGTTGATTAATTTAAAGTTTGCAAAAGTTAGAAGCAAAAAAGGCTATCGGTTCTTTACCGATAGCCTTTCGCCGTGTTTCTTATCCTAAGTAGGATTTTAGAAGTTTATTTCGCGAGGTATGTCGTAACCTTCGAATTGCTTTTTCTTTAATTTGTCGAACGCGCTCACGTGTCAAATTAAATTTCGAACCAATTTCTTCAAGAGTCAAACCATGGTTCATTCCAATTCCGAAGAATAGACGAATAATTTCACGTTCTTTATCGGTTAGCGTGCTTAAAGATCGCTCAATTTCTTTTTGAAGGGATTCCGCCATTAATGCATGATCCGTTTTTGGAGCATCTGTATTTGCCATTACATCCATTAATGTTCCTCCATCTTCATTTGTTGTGAGAGGAGCATCCATAGAGACATGCCTTCCTGAAACATTCAAACTTTCCTTGATTTTATCTTCAGGAACCTCAAGTGCTTCAGCCAACTCTTCAGCCGAAGGAGGTCTTTCGTATTCTTGCTCAAGTCTTGAAAATGCCTTGTTTATTTTATTTAAGGAACCAACTTGATTTAAAGGTAGGCGAACAATTCTAGCTTGCTCGGCCAACGCTTGTAGAATTGACTGACGAATCCACCAAACGGCGTATGAAATAAATTTAAATCCTCTTGTTTCATCAAATTTTTGAGCTGCTTTAATCAAACCTAAATTACCTTCATTGATAAGATCGGGAAGCGTTAATCCTTGATTTTGATATTGTTTTGCTACAGATACGACGAAACGTAAGTTTGCACGCGTTAATTTTTCCAGTGCACGCTGATCTCCAGCTTTAATTTTTCTTGCTAATTCTACCTCCTCCTCGGCTGTAATTAGTTCTTCTCGACCAATGTCTTGAAGATATTTGTCTAAAGATTGACTTTCACGATTTGTGATTGATTTGGTGATTTTTAGTTGTCTCATTCTGACTTTACCTCAGTGTTAAATAATTAATAAATAAATCTAAAGAAATTAGAAGCAAAGTAACGCCAAAAAACACGAACTGAAAAATTTTTTTTCGATTTTTTTTCGATTTTTTTTCAGTTCCACAAATGCACAAAAACTATGCCTTTTTTGAATTTCTACAAACCAAAACCAACATAATCTTTCTTACCGCTTTCAGACATTATTTCGAGTAGAACCCCACGATTCATTCCGTTCAATTTTGTAGACAGTTGTTCCACTGTTTCGATCGGTTCATTATTTATTTTAGTGATGATGGTTCCTTCTGTTAAACCTAAAGATTTAAGTTTTCCTGCAGCCAACGTTTTAATTTTAACACCGTACGAAATATTCAACTCTTTCTTTTCTTTTGCAGTTAGTTCGGCAAATGTAGCTCCCAGTGCAACATTCTTTTTTATTTCTTCTTTGGAGACTAACGTTGTTTCCCCTTCTTTGTTACGCAAAACAAGTTCTTTAATTTCTTCATCCCCATCTTTTTGCCGAATCGTAATACTTACCTTGTCTCCTGGACGTCGTTTTCCAATTTCTTCTTGTAACGAAGCAACCGAATTGACCTCTTTGTTCCCAATCTTTAGAATGACATCTCCGTCCTTTAGACCTGCCTTATCAGCGCTTCCATCTTCGATTACTTTAGCAACGAAAACACCCTTTAAGTTTGGAAGTTTATTTTTCTCCTTTATTTCTTGAGAAATATCTGAGATTTGAACTCCAAGATACCCTCTCTGAACGATCCCGTAATCAATCAAGTCGCGCATCACTTTTTGAACCAAATTAACAGGTACAGCAAATGAATAGCCACTATAACTTCCTGTTTGCGATGCGATTGCAGTATTGATTCCAACTAGTTCGCCTTTTGTATTTACAAGAGCGCCACCGCTATTTCCGGGATTAACGGCAGCATCTGTTTGAATAAATGATTCAATTGGAACAATTTCTTTTCCAGAACGCTCACTTAATAGATTTATATTTCTCGCTTTTGCAGAAACGATTCCTGCTGTTACAGTTGAAGTTAAATTGAATGGATTTCCAACTGCTAAAACCCATTCACCAATTTTCAAATCATCACTATTTCCAAGTGGAATAGGTTGAAAACCAGTTCCTTCAATTTTCAATACGGCAATGTCCGTGGCTGGATCTGCTCCAACTACTTTCGCTGAGTATTTAGAGTTGTCATTAAGAATTACTTCAATTTCACTTGCGTTTTCGATTACGTGATTATTGGTTACTATGTATCCCTCAGAGGAAACAATAACTCCAGAACCTGCACCTGAGCCATATTGTTTGAATTCACGACCTCCTGCTCCTGGTCCGTAAAAGAATTCTTGAAAAATATCCCGTTGAAATGTTGTTTGAACCACTTTGGTGGTAACGTGAACTACCGAGTTTATTGTGTTTTCGGATGCTCCTGTAAAATCCACATTTGGATCCATTCCAGAAAAACTCGTGGGAAGAGCATTTATTCGATTACCATCAATGACTTGGTCAGAGAGTTTAGACTGACTTGTGTTCATTACAACATAAGTTGCCAACGGAAGCGTGCCACCTAAGATTCCGACACCAAAAATTTTCAGATAAGATAGATAATTCATAGCGCTTAAGATTTTAATTCATGCAATTTTAACGCAAAGAAGAATAAAAATTTCTAAAACGCCGTTAAAGATTGTTAAGCAGTCTAATAACTCAATATGTTTTACTTTTGTGATAATTATGCAAATTAAATTTAGCAAATACGAAGGAACAGGAAATGATTTCTTGTTGCTGAATAATCTTAATGGAGATTATGATAATTTGTCCATTCAAGAAATTCAGCGAATTTGTAAACGAAGATTTGGTGTTGGAGCAGACGGATTAATTAAAATAAATCAATCTGAAAATGCGACTTTTTACATGGATTATTACAACGCTGATGGAAGTCAAAGTTTTTGTGGAAACGGAGCAAGATGTGCGGTTCATTTTGCCAAAGAAATAGGCGTCGATTTATCTCAAACGATTCAATTCGATGCGATCGACGGTCTTCACGAAGCATCTATTCACGGTGATTCCGTGAAATTAAAAATGATCGATGTTGAGCAAATTGAAAAAAAAGGTGAATCGTATGAACTTTATACTGGATCACCTCACTATATAGAATTATCAGACGATATTTCTTCAAAACATGTTATTTCTTTAGGTAGATCAATTCGATTCTCTGAACCCTACAAAGAAAAAGGTATTAATGTGAATGTTTTGAAAGAAATCGACGCTAATCACATAGCCATTGCAACGTATGAACGAGGAGTTGAAGATGAAACGCTATCTTGTGGGACGGGAGCAACTGCTTGTGCTTTACTATGGGATTTTATTTCTTCTGATCCTTTGAATGAAGTTTTCGTGAAAGTAAAAGGTGGTGAATTATCAGTTCAATTCGAAAGAAATTTGAAAGATGGTTATTCAAACATTTATTTAATAGGACCTGCAACAAAAGTTTACGATGGTATCATTGAACTGTGATTTTGAATTTGATTTTATAGATCCAAATTTTGAGAATGTAAATAATCAAAACACGTTGCTTTGGATTCTTCATGCGGATAAAGTTCCTCCGCACATTGGGATTTCTGTTAATGGTTTTTTTTTCAGTCTAAAAGTTCGAGGAAAGGATGAGTTTTTACCGATAAATAAATTCGTTAACATTTTAAATTCGAAGAAAATATTAACTGTAGCGGTTGAATTAAACATAGATTTACTGTTAGATGAGGTTGCGAATAAATATGATCAATTTGATTTTGCCAAAGATTTAGAGAGCAGCTGTTTGGTTCCAATCAAAGAATTGCTTCTTAGTGGTGAAAAGATCGAACGATTGAAAGATCTTTTGGATATTCTTAGAGAAAAGAAATTGATGAATAAAGTATTTGGCTTAAATTTGACTGAATCCTACAAAGGAATTCCTTTTTACACAACTGAACAAATAGAATTGAGACTGGAAAAACTGAGGTATGTTGAAGGGTGATTCCATTTATTTAAGAGTCGTTGAAGTAGATGATGCTGCCAAATTGTTGATTTGGGAAAATAATCCTGAAAATTGGAAAGTTTCAAATACGGAAATTCCATTTTCAATGCATTCCATTCATCAGTTAATAGAGCAACAGTCGAATATTCGTAATTCTGGAGAAATACGTTTCATAATTTGCTTAAACGAAATTGAAACTCCAATTGGCACAATCGATTTGTATGATGTAAATTTTAAACATGGTTATGCAACAGTCGGAATTATGATTGCAGAAGAGTCAGAAAGAAGAAAAGGTTTTGCTTCAGAAAGCTTGCAACTTATTTCGGAATATGCCAGAGATATTTTGGATTTAACAAATTTGCAATGTACCATTCATGGGGACAACGAACGAAGTATAGCTTTATTTGAACAAGTGGGATTTATGCGTGTTGGAATTCGAAAAAATTGGTTGAAATTTAAAGGAAAAAGAATTGACGAAATAAGTTATCAATTATGTCTAAAAGAAATGTAATTATTGGTGGAATTGTTCTTTCGCTTGTTTTAATTGCGATTGCAGCGCCAAAGATCATGTTATTTCTGGCGGGAAATGCGAAAAGTATCAATAACACTCCTGCGGAGTTATACATCAAAGAGCCTGTTGATTTGAATGAATTGGCGAATCAATTGAAAAATCAAGGAATCATTGACGATACCAAAGGGTTTATTTCTGTTGGAGAATACAAAGGGTT
>VGML01000093.1 GCA_016866415.1 Bacteroidota bacterium
AACGGGATTCGTAGTTTTCAAACCTTCAATTCGCAATTTTCCTTTTATGGAAGCCTGGATCGTTTCCTTTGTTTCCAAAAGCACGTTATACCATCTGCCAGTCGATTTGAGAACCAATCCTTTCATCCAATTTGAATTAGGTTAAAGCTACAAAAATTTAGAACTCATTGTTGAATCTTACTTTTAATGGTCCAACCAATCAGTTGAGCGCGCTGTTTCGCTTGGTTTGCAATTTCACCTGTAAAATATTCGTCAATTGTTTCATTGAACAAATTCAGCCAACGCTCAAAATGGGCTTCTTGCAAAGGCATATGCAAATGCTTTTCAACGACATTCATTTTATATCCGGGTTCATTCAAAAGCGCAAAACTCCAAAAGTGAATCATTTTCGGCATGTGAACATCAAAATCCAAATCCTTAAAAAATGGACTCAGTTGTTCATCTTTCAAAACTTTCCCATAAAATTCATGAACCAACAGGGAAATATCCTCTTTGGAAGAAATGTCTTTCATAAAACAAAATTAACTTGAAAGTTTCAGTTTGAAACGTTTATTTAAAATCGACGTACTATTTTAAAATTTTATCAAAATGAACGAAGCACATTTCCACTTACTCATCAATCACTTTCCAATCATATTACCCTTTGTAGGACTTTCAATACTCATTATTGGCTTTTTGTTGAAAGCTGAATTGGTTAAACGAATCGCCTATAGTTTGTTTATTGTTGGTGCGGTGACCACATTAATGGCTATGAATTCTGGAGAAGGAGCAGAAGAAATAGTTGAGGAATTAGGTAGAAATCATCATGCCATTCACGAGCACGAGGAACATGCCGAGACTTTTGCAATTTTAGCTTACATACTTGGTCTATTTTCTGCAATTTCATTTTGGTTGAATTGGAAAAAACACCCATTCAAAGATTTATCGATGTATTTGGTTGCTTTAATTTCAGTGGTAGTTTTATTTTTAGCGAGAGGAACTGGACAAAGTGGTGGAGAGATTTCGCACGAAGAGATTAAATCAAGTCAACCAATTGACGAGGATTGAACCAATTAGGCTGAATTCTATTTCCCATTCCAATTGGTCATTGTCAATTCGAGACCTTGCGTTGCGAAACTTTTTATGAATTCGGTTGCTACATCGATACGTTCCGACAATGCGAGAGATTCTTCTTTCGACCATTTAGCTAGAACATAATCGGCTTGCCGTCCTTTTGGAAAATCGTTTCCTACACCAAACCTAAGTCGAGCGTAATCAGTTGTTTTTAAAGTTGCTTGAATGTCTTTTAATCCATTATGGCCACCATCACTACCTTTGCCTTTCAATCTTAATTTACCAAAAGGAAGTGCAATGTCGTCCGTAATTACAAGCAAATTTGAAATTGGAATTTTCTCTGCTTGAAGCCAATAGTTCACCGCTTTCCCAGATAAGTTCATGAAAGTAATTGGCTTTATCAAAATTAGTGTTTTACCCTTGAACTTGACTTCAGCTCGATGGGCTGCTCGATTTAACGAGAAAGAATCACCTAATTCTTTAGCGATAGCATCAACAACCTTGAAACCAATGTTGTGCCTTGTTTCCTCATATTCAGCACCCGGATTTCCTAAACCAACGATTAAAAACTTCATATCACTTCCCCCATTGCGGACAACTATCACAACCACCCTTCTTAGGGTTTAAATAGAATAATCCTCCTGCAACAACTTCTGCAGCTGAATAACCAATTCTTTGTTTGGCATAGGAAGTGTAGTCATTTGGTCGAGTATCTACATTAACCTGATTTAAGAAACCTGCGGCTCCATTCAATTGTATGAAAAAATGTTTCCATAATTCGAACCGAGCTCCTGCATGAGCTGAAATTCCCATTCCCGACATGGAAACTGTTTTAACATCCTTCCTGCCGGCAAATGTAAAATCGTTAAAACTTAAAATACCTCCTGAACTCAATCCAAAGGATGATGCAAAAGCAAATTCACCGCCTTGACTGCGAAACCATTGGTCAATCCGAGAAACTTCAAAACGGATATAATTCATTCCATTCGTGTTTTCATAATGAAAAGTTTCTTCCTGCGTCACAATAGGCTCGTTGTTGTAATTGCCTGACCAATTTGTAACCACATCCACACCAGGCTTGATATATCCGGATAGCGTATATGGCTGATTATCAACCAAGACATATTTCATGTGATCATAACCAATTGAAATCGCCCAATTATTTTTTATGTTGTAACCTAATCTGAAATTAAATTGAGGGACCGTAAGGGTTGTAGGTGAAAAATAAGTTTTCAAATCACGCGAAGGACGATCTACACCTTTTGCACCGTTCAAGGTAAAATTATAACCAGGTCCATTGAAATTGATGTTGCTCTTGGTGTAAAAGCTTCTATTATAACCCCAATAAAAAAATAGTGTTCCAGCAGACCATGATCTTTTCGTCTTTGCTCTCTTATATTGAGAAAAAGAGATGAATGATACCAAGATAAAGATTAATAACAATATTGTTTTCATTGAGCAATGATTTTAACAAATTCCTCTTGGGTCAAGATTCGTTCTAAACGATAATGAACTTTTTTATTTAAACTGTGCCATTCAACCAATCCATAATCTTTAGCAAAATAAGTTAGTTGTTTAGCTTCATATGCCTGTTCTTTTTTTGTATTTGGATTTAAAACGGTTTGTCGCACCAAATCCTCAAAAACTAGTGCTTCAGATTCTTCTTCCTCCATCACATTGATAGATTGCCTTTTTTTAAAGTTTCTTTTTAACTCGCGAAGAATCTTTGTTGAGTCAACAACTCCATTAAATTTTACGGCAAACCAGGATTCCTTTTTCAAATCCATTGGAAATAGTTTGTTTTTATAAATTCGCGCTTTTTCCTTTTTCTTGAAGCGATCCACCACCATTTGATCAAAAACGGTTAACGAATCAATGTTATAATTTATGGCATCTAAAATCCTACTATCACTTGCATATCTCTCCACAACGATATGTTCTCCAGCAAAGTCACTTATGGCGTAAATCCGATGGAATTCCTCCTCTAGACCATGCGCAATATCTCGGTATAAATAAATTTTAGGCACGGTATCAATCGGATAAAAATATTCCGAATTTGGATTTACGGTTTTAAACTTTTCATCCGTTTCACCGCATGATACCAATAGAAGTAATGAACTGAAAAAAAATAAAATTAGTTTCATTTGGTCATTTTTAAAAACGCAACTTCTTGTTCTGTTAAATGTCTGAACATTCCTCTTGGAAGATCTTTTTTTGTCAGACCAGCAAATTGCACTCGATCAAGTTTAATAACATTGTAACCCAAAGCCTCAAACAAACGTCGAACAATTCTATTTTTTCCTGAATGCAGCTCTACCCCAATCTCACGCGAAGATGCCTCATCAACATATTCTGCTTTATCAACTCTCGTTTTTCCGTCTTCTAAATCAACACCTTTCAATAGTTTTTCCAAATCTTCACGCGTAACTGGCTTATGCAACTCAACATGGTATAATTTTCTTGCTTGATAGCGCGGATGGGTCAGTTTTTTTGCCATATCACCATCATTGGTAAAAAGCAAAAGGCCAGTAGTTTCACGATCTAACCGTCCGACAGGATAAACACGTTCTCGACAAGCCTTGCTGACTAAAGTCATTACCGTTTTTCGTCCTCGAGGATCATCCATTGTTGTGATGAATCCTTTTGGTTTATTCAACAAAACATAGCGCTTTTTCTCTGCATTAATGGTCTCCCCATCGTATTGAACAACATCACCGGGTTGAATTTTATAACCTAGCTCCGTTACAATTTTTCCATTCACAGAAACAACACCGGTTTGAATCAAGACATCAGCTTCGCGTCTTGAACAAACACCTGCATTAGAAAGGTATTTGTTCAATCGAATATTATCCTCTCGAAAAGAAGGAAGTGGATCTCCCTTTTTGACTTTAATTTTGAAGTCGATGTATTTTCGTTTGTCACGAGCGGTAACCGTTTTCTTTGTTTCCGTCGTTCCTTTCGCCGATGGTTTCTTCACAGAAGCATTTTCTTTAGGCGAATTATTTTTCTTTGCTCTCATAAGATAATGCAAAGATACGGAATTACAAGATATACTGAAAATGTTGCAAAATTCAGTGATTGAAAAATTAAATTCTATTCCTTTAATAATCTCTCAATATCCGCGATGAGTTGAGAGACTTCTTTTGAGGAGGTGCCATCATAATAACCGCGAATTCGTTTTTTCTGATCTACTAAAACAAAATTATTCGTGTGAATAAAATCACCACCAACATCACCTTGATTGGCTGCTTCAGCAGGTTTTAAAATAAAGAACGACTTTCTTGCTAACGCATATAAATCCTCTTTTTTTCCAGTTAAAAAATGCCATTGACCGCTTATTGCATTATGCGTTTTGGCATAGCGTTTTAATTGTTCAACAGTATCAACTTCAGGGTCTACGGTAAAACTTAAAATTTTCACATTCGAATTTCCTTTAATTGCTTTCTGAACACGTTGCATTTGCTCGTTCATAATTGGACAAATACTCATACAAGTTGTAAAAAAATATTCAGCAACAACTATTTTACCTTCAATCTCTTTTTGAGTTACTGTTTTGTTGTCTTCATTTTGAAAGCTGAAATCACCTATTTTATGCCCTTGTCCGATTCGAAGCATTTCAGGATCTACCATTTCTTCCTGGACATCAATTGGGTTGATAATCGGTAAATCTTTTTTGTCTTTTGGTTTGATTAAAAAGTAACCTATTGGAATACAGATTGCAAAAAGAATGGCTAAAAATAAGACTCGTTTCATTTTACAAAGTTAACGATTGGGTTTACTTTTCGTTCAATAATTCGACGATTTCAGACTCAAATTTCGTTCGAAGTTTTAGGTGCTCTTCACCAGTGGCAGGCCCGCTAAAACCAGTATGAATATATCTAATTTTTCCTTTTCGGTCAACGATAATTGAAGTTGGAAAACTCATGATTCCATTGAGCATTAGAAATTGTGCTGCTGCGACATTCTTATCATTTGTTCCAGCTAAAAGAACGCCATACTTTACTACCAAACGTTTTTTAAAAGCTTTTAAGCGATTGATTTGCTCTTTTTGATTTGTGCCGACTTCATAACCTAAAGAAATGATTTCCAAACCTTTTGATTGATATTGCTCATAAAACGAATTCAACATTTTAGTTTCGTCCACGCAATTTGGACACCACGTTCCCATAATTTGAAATACAATTACTTTATTTTCAAGTTTTGAATTTGGATATCGAAATGGCTTTCCTTTTAGGTCAACTATTTTATCAAATTGAATCGGTTTGTCATTAACAACATAAGTCAAATTCTTTTCATCAGTCAATTTGGCTTCTTGATCTCTAACTCCAATCCAAGTTGTTTGGTAACTTTTTCCGCTGTAAAAAATTCCATAAATTGAATCTCCAACTACTTTTCCCTCAAACCGAAAAGCCCAAGATCCATTGAATGTCGACATTTGAAATTGATTGGTACCAATTGTACCCGCAAGGTACCGATAATCGCCTGTTTCGGTCAAAAAAGTTCCTTTAATTGTTCCAGCTGTTTGCTCAAATAGTCCAACGGCGTTTTCTGGCTCTTTTGAATTCGGACTAAATGTTGTTTTCCATCTCCCTGTAATATTTGAGGTATTGGGCGCCAATTCAATAATTTCATTAACTTGCCAAGCGTTAAAAGGTATTTTCATAACTGACTTTTTGTTTGGATTAACCCAATATCCCAAAATTTCTGTGTTGTTTTGCGCTAATTTGAATTTTAAATACGCTTCAGATTCAGGGAAAAAAGCGGTAACTGAATCCTTGTCTGATTTTAAAGTCATTTTCAAACGCTCGTCCGCATTCACAATTTCCATTTGAACCTTTTCATTTTGTACCGAAAAATAAATCGAAAAAGGAATAAACAAACGGTCATTCATGGCAAGTTCTCCTTTCCAAATTCCTCCTTTTATGGAATTCAAACGCTGACTAAAAGAAATCTGACCTATAAAAATCAAACAAAACAACACAACTAATCGCATAAAGCATTTATTTTACAGAACGAAATTACCCAATAAAAAAGAAATTTAGGAACCCGATGCAACTTTTTCGAAACAATAAAAGTCATAGTTTTCGAGTCATGGAGGATTACGAATTGGTTCGTGAATGTATTAAAGGTAATTCCAGGGCTCAAAAAGCGTTGTTTGACAAATTTGCCCAAAAGATGTTTTCAGTTTGCTTGCGTTATATGAAAAAAACGGAAGAAGCCGAAGATGCTTTGCAAGATTCGTTTGTGAAAATATTTTCTAAACTTCCTGACTTCAAATATGAAGGAGTTTTAGAAGGTTGGATACGAAGAATTGTTGTAAACTCATGTTTAGATCAAATTCGGAAAAATTCAAAGTTTTTGAGCGATGTGCAAGCCGAGGAGGTGGAATATAAATTGGATCAAAATAGTTTCATCGCCGAGAATTTGATGGCTGAAGATCTGATGAACCTCATTCAACGAATGCCAGATGGTTATCGAATCGTATTCAACATGTTCGCAATTGAAGGTTATTCGCATCAAGAAATTGCTCAGCAACTAGGTATAACTGAAAGCACATCCAAATCACAATATTTGAGAGCAAGGGCATATTTGAGAGATCGCATTGAAAAAAAATAAAATGGAAGATAAAGATTTTATAAAAGATTTGTTTCAAGAAAAACTATCGAATTTCGAGACGCCTGTTCGTCCTGAAGTTTGGTCGTCTATTTCTTCTTCCATTGGAGCCACTTCAGCTACAACTGGTTTGTCTTTCATTTCAAAACTTATCATTGGTACTTCCTTAATAGCTGCACTTTCAGCAGGAATTTGGTTTGCCGTTTCGAATTCAGAACAAGAATCTGCTCCAGAAATAGAACCAACTAAAACTGAAAAACCATCTGTTTTGAAAACGAAAGAAGATGACAAAAACAAGGAAACTTCTCAGCCGAAATTTTCAAATGTTCAGATTAAATCGAGCGTTGACGAATTTATTTTATTGCCTCCTGAACCAGAGTTAAATATTGAAGCAGATGAAAATTTAATTATTGCCAATCCGAACAATTCCATATCTGAAGCCAAAGGCAATTCAGATAAAGAAAATAAAAATGTAATATCGCCTGTTGAAGATAAAACGAATTCAAAAACTGAAAATGTCGTTTCAAATCAAAAATCGGATTCTAAACAAGCTCCCATTCCGAGCGATGTTAAAATAAGTTTACCAAATGTATTCACGCCAAATGGTGATGGAAACAACGACCTTTTTGCAATTCCATCTATTGAACTTTCAGACTTTTCTTTAGTAGTTTTGGATGAAAAAGGAAAGACCATTTTTACGACCACAAATACCGAGTTTAGTTGGGATGGTACTATAATGAACGGTGATAAAGCCCCTGTTGGTGATTATGTTTACTTCATCACAGCTCGAGACGCAAATGGAAAATCATTTACGAAATATAGCAACTTAAGTATTCGATATTAAGTTCAATCTCTTATTATTCCTTTTTACTTTATTTTTACAGCATGAAGTTTTTAACCTTCGTGTTTTGTTTGATCTTATTTCAATCTTTTGCTCAAGAGATTAAAAACATTACCCTTCTGGATCGATGGTTCTCTGATACAATTCTGACAAATACAAGCCAAGTTCGTTTTAGTGGATGTTGGGCGTTCGAACAATCCGGAAAAGAATACGGAATCATTGGCTCAACAGAAGGAGCTCACTTTTTTGAGTTAACGGAAGCCGACACGTTTAAATTCATCGATTTCGTACCGGGACGATTTGTCTCCTCGCAAGCCATTAATCGGGAATACAAACATTTCAAGAATTATGTATATGCCGTTTGTGATGATGGTCCAAGTAGCTTGCAAATTATTGATGTTTCGTATTTACCTGATTCTGTGCATTTGGTCGCAGATTTGAGAAATAACTTGTTTGGAAAAACGCATAATCTTTTTGTTGATTCCTTGCATGAGCTTTTGTATTTGTGTCAAGTCACCCCGATTATAAATGACACAGAAAATTCAATGATACCGTTGCGTGTATTTTCAATAGCCGACCCAACGAATCCCATATTATTATGGCAAAGTCCGGTGGAAATTCAAGATGTGCACGATATTTATGTTCGAGACAATCTAGCAATTTTAAA
>VGML01000094.1 GCA_016866415.1 Bacteroidota bacterium
GACCAGTAATTGAAAGCGCTAACAAAACAATACGGTTGCTCCTAACACACGAAATAAAATAAAGACGTTTGGAGAAAGAAATTGAGGCATTACGCCTTTGGCTAGAACGTGACTTGCACCATAAAGTACGTTTACGAATAGTAAAGCCAGATGAGCTTTCAGATTTTCAATTTTCATTTTCCGAAAAAATTCCAACGGTTTCTCAAGACAGTTTTCCGAAATTCATCCAATTTTTCGGTCACATTAGCTTGTACAAATTTCTTGAATAGTTTAGTGGTTCCTTTTCCTTGCTTATAATCCATTTCGTCCTCGAAAATGGGAATTATCGCTAAAAAATGGATTCTTTTTTCTTCCAAATTAATCGGTGAAAGTTCTTTTGATAACTCCATTGGATGTGCAAGAATGAAATGATTTTGAAGCATTTTTTCAGACAAGGGCACTAGCGTTTTTCCAGTCGCGATGGTATGACCATTACCAAACCAGGACTTTTTTGAAATCACATGATTTTTAAGCTTTTCCAACCAAATAAAAACCCAATTCATCGATGGATTTTCTACATCATTCAAATCCCAATAACTTGGTAAATAAAAGTAAAGTTCATTGAACTCTTCGCCAACATGTTTTTCGTGCACATTCATTTGAAATTCTGACAATCCGATAGTCAATAAGATTTTGTTTCCGTTCTTATTCTTGGGGGAAATCAAAAGAAACGAACCGAACTTATTGTGAATGGTTGAGATTTCATCTATTGAGAAACGTGTTTGTAATTGCGTTACGAATTCTTGCATTCCGTAAAGTTAGTTTTTATGAAATTTCAGGACGATAAGATTCACGAATTATTCCACAATCCTTGCTTATTTCTTCAGATGATTCGCAGTCAAATTCGAGTTGTATATAACCACAGGTTTTCAAATGGATAAATGAACCGCTGAGGTAACTTGCCAATTCGGAAAGTCCTTCATTGTGACCGATGATGAAAATATCATTTTTCGCTTTGAGATTCCAAATAAATTGGAGTAAATCCTCCAATCCGGCCAAGTACAATTCTTTGTTAGAGGAAACTTGGTTAAAATTCATCTTGGAACATACAAAATCAAATGTTTCTTTTGTTCGCTGAGCGGCTGAGTAATTTAAATTGGTATTTTCAAATGACTTCAATTCGAGAAATTTCAACATTTCGTTTGATTGTCTAATTCCTTTTTCCATTAATTTACGATCGAAATCCTTGCCGCTTGATGAAAATTTCTCCGTCTTGGCGTGTCGAAGCAAATGGATCTTCACAAGGTCATGTTTTTGACTAGGTAATTTCCGATTTTATGGAAATATGGTAGATTCAAATTGTCTTCCAGTAACATCAAATGCTCAATGCGATGGCAATCTGTTCCAGCGAAATCAAATTCTCCTGCATCGATTAGTTTTTCCGCTTGTTTTCTGATATCCGGTCCGTAATGACCAGTAAGTGAGTTTAAGTTTACTTGAATGTTGATACCTTTCCTTCTCCAATCTATTGCTTTTTCGATGTCACCTAAATAATACATGTAACGTTCAAAATGAGCTATGACCGGTCGATATCCATTTGTTTGTAATTCGAAAAAAAGTTGTTCCAAATATTGTGGCGCAGAATGAAAGGCAAATTCGATCAATACATATTGATCTCCAAATGTCATTAATTCCTTGTTTTTGATTTTGGGCATCAATGTTTCGTCAAAATAATATTCAGCGGCAGCCTCAATTTCGATATTTAAACCTACTTCTTGGATTGCTTTTCGAACCTCTTCCAAACCTGATTGAATTATTTCTGGTGTATTGGGATAACTGTCCGACATAATATGTGGCGTCGTTATTACTTTCTTATATCCCAAAGATTGAAATTTAGCTAAAAGGGCAATCGTCTGATCCATACTTTGCGACCCATCATCAATTCCAGGTATCAAATGACTATGTATATCCACTTTTATCCGAGATAAATCGAAGGGAGGCAATACCTCTTTTTTCTTGAAAAAACGATCAAAAAGCCCCATTTAGTTAACGATTAGCGTACATGTTTTCATAGTAATCTTTGTAGGATCCACTTGTTACTTTTTCAATCCAATTTTGATTTTCCAAGTACCAGTCTACTGTTTTTGAAAGACCTTCCTCGAATGTAATGGATGGTTTCCAACCAAGTTCTTTTTCGAGCTTAATGGCATCAATCGCGTATCGCTTATCATGACCTGCTCGGTCTTTTACATAAGTAATGAGCTCCTCTGATTCACCTTCCACCCTACCTAATTTTTCATCCATTAAGCGGCATAAAAAACGAACTAACTCAAGATTCGTCCATTCGTTTAATCCTCCGACATTATAGGATTCACCAATTCTTCCATTATGGAAAATAGCATCTATTGCGCTAGCGTGGTCTTCTACCCACAACCAGTCACGAATATTGTCTCCTTTTCCATAAACTGGCAGCGGTTTTTTATGCTGAATGTTGTGAATCATCAATGGAATTAACTTTTCCGGGAAATGATGACTTCCATAGTTATTCGAACAATTCGACATTTTGATAGGCAAACCATAGGTGTGGAAATAAGCCATTACGAAATGATCGGAGGATGCTTTTGAAGCAGAATAAGGACTTCTTGGGTCGTATGAAGTTTCTTCAGTAAACAATCCTTCATCTCCAAGACTTCCATACACTTCATCTGTGGAAACATGGTGAAAAACATGATTGGTATCACCATTCCAATTTTCCCGAGCTCCCTGCAATAAATTTACAGTTCCAACCACATTGGTCATAACAAATTCCATTGGACCTTCGATTGAACGATCAACATGCGATTCAGCTGCTAAATGAATGACATCAGTTATACCGTATTTCGAGAAAACCGATTTAACGGATTCGGTGTCAACAATATCTATTTTCTCAAAACGATAATTTGGAAGTGAATCAACATCAGAAAGATTTTCCAAATTTCCGGCATATGTTAATTTATCTGCATTAACGATTAAATAATTTGGATAATTCCTCAATAATCTCCGAATGACATGAGAACCAATAAATCCAGCTCCACCTGTGACGAGAATCTTTTTTTTAAAGTTTTCCATACCTATAAGCTCCAATATTCTAGTTCATGAATTTGATCTTTGTAAATACCTTTTACATCCACAAAAACGCCATTTCCCTCTTTCAAAATTCCTTTGAAATAATTTTCATTTAAACCGATATATTCTTTGTGATTTACCGCAACTATGATTGCATCATAATCTTTTCCAGTAGAATTAATTAAACCAACACCATATTCATGCAACATTTCATTCGAATCAGCATGCGGATCGATAATATCTACATGAACTTGAAACGATTGAAGTTCATTAACGATGTCAATTACTTTTGAATTTCTAATGTCACTAACATCTTCTTTGAATGTTGCTCCCATGATAAGAACTTTTGCATCCTGAATGTGTTTTCCTTGAGCGATGATTTTTTTAACGGTTTGCTTCGCAATGTAAAAACCCATTGAATCGTTCACGTATCGTCCACTTGTAATAACTTGCGCATGATAACCTGCTTGTAAAGCTTTGTGAGTTAGGTAATACGGATCCACTCCAATGCAATGTCCTCCAACCAAACCCGGTGAAAACTTTAAGAAGTTCCACTTTGTTCCAGCGGCCTCAAGAACATCAAACGTATTTATTTTTAGTTTGTTAAAAATGATCGAAAGTTCATTTATCAAGGCGATGTTTACGTCTCGTTGCGTATTCTCGATAATTTTTGCTGCTTCGGCTACTTTTATTGTCGGAGCTCTGTGAACACCCGCAGCAACAACTAATTCATATATTAAAGCAATTTGTTCGAGTGATTCATCACAACATCCTGAAGCTACTTTCACAACATTTTGAAGTGTATGTTGCTTATCACCTGGATTAATTCGCTCAGGAGAGTACCCGACTTTAAAGTCTTTTTTAAACTTTAAACCAGACATTTCCTCGAGAATTGGAATACAATCTTCTTCGGTACAACCTGGATAAACCGTTGATTCATAAACGACGTAATCACCAGCTTTTAGAACTGCCCCAACTGTTTTACTAGCGCCGATAAGTGGTTTCAAATCCGGTAAATTGGCGTCATCAATTGGTGTTGGAACGGCAACAATAAAGAATTGAACATCCCTTAGATCTTCTAAATTGTGAGTGAAGAGGATTTCACATCCCTCAAAATCCTTCGATTCCAATTCGTTGCTTGGATCAATTTTATTTTTCATCAATTCAACACGCTGTGGGTTGATGTCAAATCCAACAACTTTAATTTTTCGTGCAAACTCTAAAGCAATTGGCAATCCAACATATCCTAAGCCTATAACAGCCAGTTTTGCTTCTTTTGCGATGAGTTTGTTGTAGATAGGCTTACTCATATTCTTTATTTTGTGTAGGTTGATTGACCATTACGAACTTTATAAATTCTTTCAATTATTTCAACGACTTTTAATCCCTCTATGGCATTAGTGGTTGGAGATGTGCGACCTTTCAGCGTATCAATTACATTTGAAATTACATAATTGTGATTGGCTGCTGAACCTTTGTAAGGACCATAGTCATTAGCTGGATTTGATTCCTTTAAAACCGGCATTTCGTATCCGGCAATGTTGCAAACTTCAACTTCATTCATGTATTGTCCGCCAATTTTTACGCTACCGTTTTTTCCAACGATTGTCATGGATGATTCTAAGTTTTGATTCGCGACAGCAGTAGAGTAATTGATGCAACCCATTCCACCATTAATGAAGTCAAAGCTAACGAAACCAGAATCTTCGAAATCTGTCGAATTTTGGTGGTTGAAATCTGCGAATTTCCCTTGAATGTTATCGATGTCACCAAAAAGCCAATACATAATATCAATGAAATGTGAAAATTGGGTATATAACGTCCCACCATCCAAATCTTTAGTTCCCTTCCATCCGCCTGCTTTGTAGTAACGGTCGTCACGATTCCAATAGCAATTAAGCTGAACCATGTAAATGTCGCCAAGAATTCCTTTGGAAATAACTTCTTTTATCCACTCCGAAGGTGGTGAATAGCGATTTTGCATGACACAAAAAACTTGTCGTGAAACTTGTAATGCTTTGAAAATAAGCTTTTCACAACTTTCTTTGGTCAACCCCATCGGTTTTTCACAAACCACATGTTTTTTAGCTTCCAAAGCTTTCAAAGATTGCTCAGCGTGAAGTCCGTTCGGTGTACAAATATTCACAACATCAAAATCAAGATCACTTGCCAATAAATCATCGATTGAGGTAAAAAACGGAACATTGAAATCTTGCGCTCCGCATTCTTCTTTTCCTCTAATATCGACCATTGCAATTAATTCTCCTTCGGCGTCTCGACGAATCATTTCTGCATGGCGTTTGCCAATATGACCAGCTCCAATAACTGCAAACTTTATTTTATTTTCAGACATTATAATTTTCTAACTTGATTATTTTTCAATTCATATTTATCATCACTTTCAGGGCAAACTGCAATACCATCCTGATTAAATGTTAGACGATTACCAAACTCGCTCATCCATCCAATTTGTCTGGCTGGATTTCCGACTACCAAGGCATAATTGGGAATGTGTTTTGTTACTACTGAACCAGCACCTACAAAGGCATACTGACCAATATCATGTCCACACACAATCGTTGCATTTGCACCAATACTTGCCCCTTTTTTTACAATCGTTTTCGAATATTGCCCCCTTCGATTTACGCCGCTTCTTGGATTGGTAACATTCGTGAAAACCATTGAAGGACCAAGAAAAACATCATCTTCACAAACCACACCCGTGTATATGGAAACATTATTTTGCACTTTCACATTGCGCCCTAAAATCACGTCGGGTGATACGACAACATTCTGTCCAATGTTACAGTTTTCTCCAAGAATGCAATTACTCATGATGTGTGAGAAATGCCAAATTTTAGTTCCTTCACCGATTTGGCAACCTTCATCAACGTATGCCGATTCATGTGCAAAATACCCCATTTTATTTAATTATGTATTTATCAAAATTATAATGATCGGTTTCCATTAACTCTTCAGACGTTAAACTTTTGAAGTAGTCATAGGTTATTTTTAATCCTTCACTTCGATTAACTTTTGGTTCCCAATTCAAAATTTCTTTTGCTTTCGTAATATCTGGCTGGCGTTGTTTTGGGTCGTCCACAGGCAAATCCTTGTAAATCACTTTTTGATTCGTCCCTGTAAGTTGGATTATTTCCTCGGCGAATTGTGAAATGGTAATTTCTGATGGATTTCCTACATTTACAGGATAAGCGTAATCACTTTTTAACAAACGAACGATTCCTTCAATTAAATCATCAACATAGCAAAACGAACGCGTTTGTGAACCATCTCCAAAAACCGTGAGATCCTCACCTCGCAATGCCTGTCCGATAAATGCTGGAAGTACACGACCATCATTCAGCCGCATACGCGGACCGTATGTATTGAAAATACGAACGATTCTCGTTTCCACCCCATGAAAATTATGATAAGCCATCGTAATTGCCTCTTGAAATCGTTTCGCTTCGTCGTAAACTCCTCGTGGGCCAACAGGATTCACATTTCCCCAATACTCTTCTGGCTGAGGGTGAACTGTTGGATCGCCATAAACTTCTGAAGTTGATGCAATTAATACGCGTGCTCCTTTAGCTTTCGCTAATCCCAAACAATTATGAACTCCCAATGAACCAACCTTTAATGTTTGGATTGGAATTTTTAGGTAGTCAATAGGACTTGCCGGAGAAGCGAAATGCAGAATGTAATCCAATTTTCCAGGAACATGAATGAATTTGGAAACATCGTGATGGTAAAACTCAAAATGTTCCAAACCGAACAAATGTTCAATGTTTTTCAATCGCCCAGTAATCAGGTTGTCCATGCCGATTACGTTAAAACCATCTCGAATAAATCGGTCGCAAAGATGTGACCCTAAAAAGCCAGCTGCACCTGTTATAAGTATCCGTTTCATCTTATTGTCCAATTAAATTTCTTCCGATACTTGCATAGTAAAATCCGCGTTCATTCATTTCGTCGATTTCGAATAAGTTTCGACCGTCAAAAATTACAGAGTCATTCATTAAACTTTTGATTCGATTGAAATCGGGATTTCTGAAAATACCCCATTCGGTGCAAATCAGAAGAGCATCTGCATTTTCCAAAGCTGAGTATTCGTTGTCAGCGTAGTTTATTTTGTCTCCAACAATGGATTTAACGTTAGACATTGCCTCCGGATCGAACGCAGTAACTTGAGCTCCTTCGTTCAGTAAACTTTCAATCATATAAAGTGCAGGAGCTTCTCGAATATCATCCGTATCAGGTTTGAATGCAAGTCCCCAAATAGCAATTTTCTTTTCCTTCAAATCTCCTCTGAAGAAGTTTTTCATCTTTGGAAACAAAACCGTTTTTTGTTCCTCGTTTACTTTCATTACTGCATTTAAAATTTGAAAGTCGAAGCTATTTTCTTTTCCTGATTTTACCAATGCTTGAACATCTTTTGGAAAGCATGACCCTCCATAACCAATCCCAGGGAACAAAAATCGTTTTCCAATGCGATTATCCGACCCAATTCCAATTCGAACTTTGTCCACATCAGCACCAACCAACTCACAGAAATTAGCGATTTCATTCATGAAAGTAATTTTTGTCGCGAGGAATGAATTTGCAGCATATTTGGTCAACTCTGCAGATTTTTCATCCATACAGTAAATTGGGTTACCCTGACGAACGAATGGTCTGTAAAGACTTTCCATGATTTTTTTCGCTCGGTCATCGCTCGTTCCAATAACTACACGATCTGGTTTCATGAAGTCATTCACTGCAAGCCCTTCTCTTAAAAATTCCGGGTTTGAAACCACAGCAAAATCCGTTTTTGAATTCGCAGCAATTGCAGCATGAACTTTTTCTGCAGTTCCCACGGGAACAGTGCTTTTGTCCACTATCACTTTATAATCCTGCATTATTTGCCCAAGTTG